>NZ_JBEXNW010000007.1:64409-342415 GCF_040611295.1 Streptomyces sp. NPDC002935 | reverse complement strand
GCCGCGGCGCGGGGACGGTACCGGCGGCCGGCCGCGGCGCCGGGGCGGTTCCGGGGAGCAGCGCCGCTCCCGGCCCTCCGCCGAACCGTGGACGGCGGACGACCGTGAGACGCGGCGCTCCGGTGCGGGGCGTGCTCATCAGGCGGGAACGAGCGAGAGGAAGTGCCGGAGGTAGCGCGGGTTGACCCGGCGCATCGACAGCAGCACATACATGTCGGCGACACCGAAGTCCGCGTCGTGCGACGGCTCGCCGCACACCCAGGCGCCCAGGCGCAGATAGCCGCGCAGCAGCGGGGGCAGTTCGGTGCGCTCGGGGCGGGCGATGCCCTCCGCGCTCCAGGGCAGCAGCGGACGGACGCGGAACTCCTCCGGCGCCAGGTGCTTGGCCTGCACCCGGTCCCAGGTGCCGGCGGCGAGCGTGCCGCCGTCGGCGAGCGGTATGGAGCAGCACCCGGCGAGCCACTCGTGGCCGCCGTCCACCATGTAGCGGGCTATCCCGGCCCAGATCAGGCCGATGACCGCGCCGTCGCGGTGGTCGGGGTGGACGCAGGAGCGGCCGACCTCGACCAGCCCGGAGCGGATTTCGGCCAGCGGCCCGAGGTCGAACTCGCTCTCCGAGTAGAGCCGTCCGGCGATCGCGGCGCGCTCGGGCGGCAGCAGCCGGTAGGTGCCGACGACCTGGCCGGTCTCCGTGTCGCGGACGAGCAGGTGGTCGCAGTACGCGTCGAAGGCGTCGATGTCGAGGCCGGGCTGCGGGGTGTTCAGGAGGGCGCCCATCTCCCCGGCGAAGACGTCGTGGCGCAGTCGCTGCGCGGCCCGGACATCGGCCTCGTCGCGGGCCAGGGTGACGGTGTAGCGGGTGGGGGTGACGGGCTGGGGCGGGCTGTCGAGGGTGGAAACGCCGGTCATGGCACTCTCCTGGTCACGGGCCGGTTCGGCGGAGGGGGTACCCCCTGCTCGAACGGATTTGAGAGCTTGGGGGAGGCAGGCCGGATCCGAACGGTCTGCGCGCTCCTGTTCTTCCGATGCCGGTTGGCGTGCGCGTGACCAGTGCCAGGAGGGCGGATGTGAGGATGTTGAATGCCAGGGGTGCCCCGGAAAGCGAGACGGGACCGGGGCGTGAGCACCACACCCGGTCCCGCCCGTCCGCACCGTACGGCGAACGACTTTGTACCTAACGCTTGCCCGCCTTGCGGGTGGCTCGCAGCCACTCCTTGTTCATGCTGGTGATGGAGAACAGCGGGATGCCCTTCGGGCAGGCGGTCGCGCACTCCCCGGTGAGGGTGCAGCCGCCGAAGCCCTCGTCGTCCATCCGCGCCACCATGTCGAGCACCCGGGTCTCCCGCTCGGGCGCGCCCTGCGGCAGCACGTTCAGGTGGTTGATCTTGGCGGAGGTGAACAGCATCGCGGCGCCGTTCGGGCAGGCCGCGACACAAGCGCCGCAGCCGATGCACTCGGCGTGCTCGAAGGCGAAGTCGGCGTCGGGTTTGGGTACGGGCGTGGCGTGCGCCTCGGGAGCGGCGCCGGTCGGGGCGGTGATGTAGCCGCCGGCCTGGATGATGCGGTCGAAGGCGGAGCGGTCGACCACGAGGTCCTTCACGACCGGGAAGGCGGAGGCACGCCACGGCTCGATGTCGATCGTGTCGCCGTCGTGGAAGGACCGCATGTGGAGCTGGCAGGTGGTGGTGCGCTCGGGGCCGTGCGCGTCGCCGTTGATGACCAGGCTGCAGGCGCCGCAGATGCCCTCGCGGCAGTCGTGGTCGAAAGCGACGGGGTCGTCGCCCTTGAGGATGAGCTCCTCGTTGAGGGTGTCGAGCATCTCCAGGAAGGACATGTCGGCCGAGATGCCGTCCACCTCGTACGTGGACATCGCTCCGTCGGCGTCGGCGTTCTTCTGCCGCCAGACGCGCAGGGTGAGCTTCATGCGTAGCTCCGCTGGGTGGGGTGGACGTACTCGAAGACGAGGTCTTCCTTGTGCAGGACGGGTGCGGCGCCGGTGTCGGTGAACTCCCAGGCCGCGGCGTACGAGAAGTCCTCGTCCCGGCGGGCCGCTTCGCCGTCCGGGGTCTGGGACTCCTCGCGGAAGTGGCCGCCGCAGGACTCGGCGCGGTGCAGCGCGTCCAGGCACATCAGCTCGGCGAGTTCGAGGTAGTCGACGATCCGGTTGGCCTTCTCCAGAGACTGGTTGAACTCTTCTCCGGTGCCGGGCACCTTGATGCGCCGCCAGAACTCCTCGCGGATCTGCGGGATGCGTTCCAGTGCCTTGCGCAGCCCGCTCTCCGTGCGGGCCATGCCGCAGAACTCCCACATGAGTTCGCCGAGTTCGCGGTGGAAGGAGTCGGGGGTGCGGTCTCCGTCGACGGCGAGGAGCAGCCGCAGCCGGTCCTCCGTCTCGGCCAGCACCTCCTGGACGGCAGGGTGTTCGTCGCCCACCTCTTCATGGTGCGGGTTGCGGGCGAGGTAGTCGTTGATGGTCGACGGCAGGACGAAGTAGCCGTCCGCGAGTCCCTGCATGAGGGCCGAGGCGCCGAGCCGGTTCGCGCCGTGGTCGGAGAAGTTGGCCTCGCCGATGGCGAACAGGCCGGGGACGGTGGTCTGGAGGTCGTAGTCGACCCACAGTCCGCCCATCGTGTAGTGCACGGCGGGGTAGATCCGCATCGGCACGGTGTACGGGTCCTCGGCGGTGATCCGGGCGTACATGTCGAAGAGGTTGCCGTACTTCTCCTCGACCGCGGACCGGCCCATCCGGCGGACGGCGTCGGCGAAGTCCAGGTAGACGCCCTGGCCGCCGGGGCCCACTCCCCTGCCCTCGTCGCAGACGTTCTTGGCGGCGCGGGAGGCGATGTCGCGGGGTACGAGGTTGCCGAAGGACGGGTAGATCCGCTCCAGGTAGTAGTCGCGCTCGTCCTCGGGGATCTCGTTCGGCGGGCGGGTGTCGCCCTTGGCCTTCGGCACCCAGATGCGGCCGTCGTTGCGCAGCGACTCGCTCATCAGGGTCAGCTTCGACTGGTGGTCGCCGGTACGCGGGATGCAGGTGGGGTGGATCTGGGTGAAGCAGGGGTTGGCGAAGTACGCGCCGCGCCGGTGGGCCCGCCAGACGGCGGTGGCGTTGGAGTTCATGGCGTTCGTCGAGAGGTAGAAGACGTTGCCGTAGCCGCCGCTCGCCAGGACGACGGCGTCCGCGTAGTACGTGTCGATCCTGCCGGTGATCAGGTCACGGGCCACGATGCCGCGGGCCCGTCCGTCGACGACGATCAGGTCGAGCATCTCGGTGCGCGGGTGCATCTCCACGTTCCCGGCGGCGATCTGCCGGGACAGCGCCTGGTAGGCGCCGAGCAGGAGTTGCTGGCCGGTCTGCCCGCGGGCGTAGAAGGTGCGGGAGACCTGGACGCCGCCGAAGGAGCGGGTGTCGAGCAGGCCGCCGTACTCGCGCGCGAACGGCACGCCCTGGGCGACGCACTGGTCGATGATCTCGACCGAGATCTGCGCCAGGCGGTGGACGTTGGACTCGCGCGCCCTGAAGTCGCCGCCCTTGACGGTGTCGTAGAAGAGCCGGTGGACCGAGTCGCCGTCGTTGCGGTAGTTCTTCGCGGCGTTGATGCCGCCCTGCGCGGCGATCGAGTGGGCGCGGCGCGGGGAGTCCTGGTAGCAGAACTGGACGACGTGGTAGCCCTGTTCGGCGAGCGTGGCGCCCGCGGAGCCGCCCGCGAGGCCGGTGCCGACGACGATCACGGTGTGCTTGCGGCGGTTGGCCGGGTTGACCAGCTTGGCCTCGAAGCGGCGCTTGTCCCAGCGCTCGTCGACCGGGCCGGCGGGTGCCTTGGTGTCGGCGACCGGCTCCCCGGTCGTGAAGTGGGCGTATTCAGCGGTCATGTTCAGCTCACCACTCCGGTCATGACGCCCACGGGTACGGCGATGAAGCCCGCCGTGAGCAGCAGCGCGAGGGCATTCGCGATGGTCTTCAGGGCACGGTCACGGGTGCGGCTGCCGGCCCCGAGGGTCTGGGCGGCGCTCCAGAAGCCGTGTCGCACGTGCAGGCCGAGCGCGAGCATCGCGACGATGTAGATGACGTTGCCGTACCAGGTGGAGAAGGTGTCCACGACGTTCTGGTACGGGTGGCCCTCCTGGAAGCCGCCGGAGTGCACCGTGCCGGTCGTCAGGTCGAGGATGTGCCAGACGATGAACAGGCCGAGGATGATCCCGCCCCAGCGCATGGTGCGCGTGGCGTAGCTCGCCCGCCGCTTCCGGTGGACGTACTTGCTGGGGCGCGCCCTGATGTCGCGGCGGCTGAGCTGGTACGCGGAGACGGCGTGCGCGACCACGGCGAGGACCAGCACCACACGGATGAGCCACAGCGTCCACTCGTAGTGCATGAAGGGTTCGCCGACGGTGCGCAGCCAGTGCGCGTAGTGGTCGAACTCGCCCGCGCCGAAGTAGATCTTCAGATTCCCGATCATGTGGGCGACCAGGTAGAGCAGCATGATCAGGCCGCTGACGGCCATCACGGTCTTCTTGCCGACGGAGCTGTCCCACACGGTGCGTGCCATGGACGGCCGTCGGTCCGTCCGTGTTGCCAGAGCCATGGGACAGAACGCTAGGCCTCGGTGAACCGATCAGTCCAAGACATGGTCCGGCTGGATTCCATAGGCATGGACTATCGTCGGGGGATGCAGTTCCAGCAGCTCCAGTACTTCGTGGCCGTGGCGGAGACCCGGCATTTCACCCGGGCCGCCGACCTGGTGCATGTCGCGCAGCCCTCGCTGTCCCAGCAGATCAAGTCGCTGGAGCGGGAGTTGGGGGCGGATCTGTTCCTGCGGGCGCGCGGGAACATCACACTCACCGACGCGGGCGAGGCGCTGCTGCCGCTGGCCCGGCGCATCCTCGCCGACGCGGACACGGCCCGGCACGAGGTGCAGGAGCTGGCCCAGTTGCGCAGCGGCCGGGTGCGGCTCGGAGCGACCCCGAGTCTGTGCACCGGCCTGCTGCCCGACGTGCTGCGCGCCTTCCACGACCGCTATCCGGGCATCCGTCTGCTGATCGAGGAGGGCGGCTCGCACGATCTCGTACGGGAGCTCGCGCGCGGCGCCCTGGACCTCGCCCTGGTCGTCCTCCCGCTGCCCACCCCGTCCCCCGCGCTGACCACGGTGGAGCTGCTGCGCGAGGACCTGGTGGTGGTGTCGTCGCCGGAGGCCCCGGCGCCCGGCGGTGGCGGCAGCCGCCGCACGGTGCGCGTCGCCGATCTGGAGGGCGAGCGGCTTGTGATGTTCCGGCACGGCTACGACCTGCGGGAACTGACCGTCGCGGCCTGTCGCGCCGAGGGCTTCGAGCCCGACTTCGCGGTCGAGGGCGGCGAGATGGACGCGGTCCTCGGCTTCGTCCGGGCCGGCCTCGGCGTGGCCGTCGTCCCGCGTATGGTCGCCACCCGGTCCGGGCGCGGTCTGCGGGTGACGCCGCTGGCCCGGCCCGGTCTCCACCGGACGATCGCGCTGGCGCACCGCAGCGACGTGGCGCCGCCGCGGGCGGCCCGGGAGCTTCAGCGGATGCTGCTGGAACGCTGACGGCGGGCGGAGCCGGGCGCCCGGCGAAGGACGGCGGGCCCGGCCCGGTTCACCACGTCGGGATCAGGCCGCCGTCGATGACGAAGTCGCTGCCGGTGATGTTGTCCGCGCGGTCCCCGGCGAGGAAGAGAACCAGGTCGGCGACCTCGGACGGCGAGGAGAAGCGGCCGGTGACGGTCGCGCGGGACGCCTGGGCGACCACGTCGTCGGGGGTCAGCCCGGCGGCGGCCGAGACCGTCGCGGCCACTCCCCCGCCGCCCAGCCACAGCTCGGTCTCGACCGGGCCGGGGCTCACGGTGTTGACCCGGATGCCCTTCGGGCCGACCTCCTTCGACAGCGCCTTGGAGAACGCGACCAGGGCGGCCTTGCCCGCGCTGTAGTCGATCACCAGGGGGTCGGGCAGGGTCGCGTTGACCGAGCCGATCGTCACGATCGAGCCGTGCCCGGCGGCCAGCATCGACGGCAGGGCCGCACGGGTGACCCGGACGGCCGTGAGCAGGTTCAGATCGACGGTGCGCCGCCACTCCTCGTCGGTCACCGACAGGAAGCCACCGGTGCGGGCGGGGGCCGAGCCCACATTGTTGACCAGGACGTCGATCCGCCCGCCGGCCGCCTCGACGAGCCGCCCGGCGGCGTCGGGTTCGGCGAGGTCGACCGGCACCCAGGTGACGTGGCCCTTGTCGACCAGCGCGTCGAGGCCCGGGGATGTGCCGCGGGAGCCGGCGACCACCGTCGCGCCCGCGCCGGTCAGCGCCTCGGTGACGGCGAGTCCGATGCCCTTGCTGGCTCCGGTGACGACCGCGGTCCTGCCCTGAAGTTCCGTGCTCATCCGTCTCGGCTCCATCTGTGGGAGGTGCGTTCTGTCAGTGAGGCACACGAAGGGCCGGGCGCGCGAGGCGTCCCGCACGACGGACGCCCCGGCCGCCGTGCCGGTCACGACGTCCGGCAGGGCCGGCGGGCCGCCCTCGTACGACAGCCCGGCGCGGCCTCCGTCGTACGACAGCGCGGCGTGGCCTCCGTTCCAGGAGACCACGCCGCGTGGGATCCCTCAGGCGGTCGCGTCCACCAGCGCCAGCTCGTGCAGCCGCTCCGGCGGCCCCGGCCGGGCGTAGTACCAGCCCTGGGCGGTGTCGCAGCCCAGTATCCGCAGTTGTTCGGCCTGGGCGCCGGTCTCCACACCCTCGACCGTGACCGTGAGGTCGAGGCTGTGGGCGAGGGAGACGATGCCCTCGACGATCTTCAGGTCGACCGGATCCGCCGGGAACTGCTGCATGCCCTGGGTGAAGGAGCGGTCCAGCTTGAGAATGCTGACCGGCAGGCGACGGAGGTTCGCGAGATTCGAGTAGCCGGTGCCGAAGTCGTCGAGGGCGATGTCGACGCCCATCTCGGCCAGTCGGCGCAGCGGTTTGAGCAGGTCGTCGTCGGCGCCGATCAGCGCGGACTCGGTGACCTCCAGGCACAGCGCCCGGGCGTCGAGGCCTTCGCGTTCCAGGATGTCGACCGTGTCCTGGACCAGTCCCGGATGGGTCAGCTGGCACGGCGAGAGGTTGACGTTGACGCGGAGCGGGACCGCGCCGGAGTGCCGTTCCTGCCAGGTGCGGGCCTGGCGCACCGACTGCTCCAGCACCCAGCGGCCGAGCGGCACGATCAGTCCGGTGTGCTCGGCGAGCGGGATGAACCGGTCGGGGCCGAGGACACCGTGCTGCGGGTGCAGCCAGCGCACCAGGGCCTCCGCGCCGCGCACACTGCCGTCGCCGAGGTGCACCAGCGGCTGGTACTCGATGAAGAACTCGCCCCGGTCCAGGGCGGCGGGCAGCGCGGTGGTGAGGCCGTTGCGGGTGATGGCGCGGGCGTCGGCCTCGGGGTCGGCCAGTTCGAAGCGGTTGCCGCCCGCGGACTTGGCCCGGTACATCGTGATGTCGGCGCTGCGCAGCACCTCGGCGGCGCCGCGCTCCCCGGCGGGGCCCTCGACGACGCCGACGCTGCCCCGCACGGTCAGGTCACGGCCGTCGATGCTGATCGGGGTGACGAGCGCGTTCATGATGCGCCCGGCCAGCTCGTCGACCTCGCGCTCGGTGTTCGGGCCGGTGGTGAGGGCCACGAACTCGTCGCCGCCGAGCCGGGCGACCATCTCGCCGGGGGCGGTCGCGCAGGACTGGAGGCGGTCGGCGACCTCGACGAGCAGCCGGTCGCCGGCCGCGTGCCCGAGGCTGTCGTTGATGGTCTTGAAGCCGTCGAGGTCGAGGTAGCACAGCCCGAAGCGCTGCCCGTCGCCCGCGGCCAGCGCCTTCTCCAGGCGCTCGAAGAACAGGGTCCGGTTGGGCAGTCCGGTGAGCGCGTCGTGCGTCGCCTCGTAGCGCAGCCGCAGATTGAGCAGCCGCCGCTCGGTCGTGTCCTCCATCAGCGCCAGCTGGTACTGGGGTTCGCCGTCCGCGTCGCGCAGCAGCGAGACCGTCAGGTTGGTCCACAGGGCGGTGCCGTCAGGGCGGTAGAAGGCCTTCTCGACGTGGTAGTGCTCGCGCTCGCCGCTCACCAACTCCTCGTACAGCCGCCAGACCTGGGGAGCGTCCTCGGCGTGCGTCCACTCGGTGACCCTGCGGCCGCGCATGGACTGCTCGGAGCCGCCGAACATGCGCAGCAGGGCCCCGTTGACCTGGAGGATGTTGCCTTCGAGATCGGCGATGCCGATTCCTATGGCGGCGCCCTCGAAAACCGCGCGGAAGCGGGCCTCGCTGTCGTGGAGCGCCTCGGCGACCGCGCTGCGCGCGGTCAACGCCGCCTGGGAGATGGCCTGCTGCTCGGCGAGCGTCCGCTCCCGCAGCGCCTGCGCGTACCCGGCGGCCATGGCGTGCTGGAGCCGCGCGGACCGCGTCCGCAGCGCCTCCTGGGGCCCGTCCTCGCCGCAGTAGAGCACCAGGTAGGCGTCGACGCAGTCGAGGGCTCGGCTGAGCGCCTCGGGGTCGGTGCAGTGGGCGGCGACGAGTGCGGCGCCGACGGTCCGTCCCGCGGCCGCCTCGAAGTTCCTGGCCCGCAGGGCCTCACTCAACCGCCGGGCGAGCGGCAGCAGTTGTTCCTCGAACTCGGGCCGGGTCAGCGAGGTGGAGGTGACCGGGAAGACCGCGCGGCTCCAGATCGTCGCGAACCGGCGCAGTCTGTCCTCCGGCCCGTCCGGCTCGGCGGTCACGCCGTGCGTCCCACGCCGCCGAACGCGGAGAACGAATAAGGATCCTCGTCCTCGGGTGCCGTGTCGGGCCGCCAGTTCGGCATCGGCACCAGTCCGGGTTCCACCATGTCGTACCCCTCGAAGAACCGCGCGATCTCCTCGCGCGTGCGCATGATCAGCGGGTTGCGGATGTTCTTGTAGACGTCGACCGCGCCCTCGGCCTGCTCCCGGGGGAGCGGAATTCCCTCGAACGCGGCATGCGTGACGACGAGCATGCTTCCCGGCGCGAGGGCGTCGCGCAGTTCGGCCACCGCCCGGTACGGGTCGTCCGCGTCTTCCACGAAGTGAAGTATGGCAACGAGAAGGAGGGCGACCGGCCGGTTCAGGTCGATCAGTTGCTGAACCTGGGCGCTCGCCAGGATTTCCTGGGGCTTCAGCAGATCTGCGGCGACGACGTCCGCGTCCTCGTTGTCCCGCAGCACGGCCTGACTGTGTGCGACGGCAACCGGATCGTGGTCGACGTACACGACCCGGGCGCCGGGCCGGGTGCGCTGGGCGATCTCGTGGACGTTGCCGAACGTCGGGATGCCGGAGCCGATGTCGAGGAACTGGTCGATGCCCTCGCCCGCCGCGAAGCGAACGGCCCGGCGCATGAACGCCCGGTTCGCCTGCATGACCTTGGGAAGTCCCGGCATGAACTCCATCGCCTTGCGTGCCGCTTCCCGGTCTACCTCGAAGTTGTGCGAACCGCCCAGGTAGTAGTCGTAGATACGGGACACGCTCGGCACTGAGATGTCAATGCTGCGGGGGGCCCAGGCGGGACGCTCCATCTATCTCTCCAAGGCGTAGGCGACGGCGAAGGCGATCCGGTGTTCGAGCAGAGGCTACTGATCGCCCGCCAAAGGAGCGAGTCAAAACGGAAATTGACCGTCCGTTCCCGGTCACTGCCTCGGGCACGTGCCGAATTGCGCCTGCGAACGTCACCCGCGCACACCACTCACCGCCCCTGCGAAATCGCTCCGAAGCATTCCAAAAAGTTCCACGGTGTCACGAAGCGTGGCCACGCGGCCGGGAGGGCCGCCTCGTGCTTTCACATTCCGGCCATCTCGCCGGGACCTTTCACGTCCCGGCGGCCGCGGCGATATTTCACTCGCGCCCGGACACGGCAAGGGTCCGCCCCCTCCGTACGGTGCGGAGGGGGCGGATCCTGGGGAGGAGATCAACTACTCGGACGCGCCGACCGGCTTTCCTTCGGGCGAGACGGCGTACCACGTGCCGCCCACACCCTGGCCGTTGGTGTCCCCGGGGGCGGTGTCACCGGAGAAGGTGTAGATCGGCCAGCAGTTGACCGACATCTGCTTCACACCGTCCGGGCGGGTGAAGGGCATCAGGCCCTTCTTCTTCACACCCTTGGTGTCGTCCTCGGAGACCGGCGCGACGGCGGGCCACTTCTCCAGGCAGGCGCCCGTGCAGGCCGACTTCGAGACGGGCCAGGCCTGGTCCTTCATGAAGCGGTAGACGGTCATGCCGTTCTTGTCGACGATGATCTCGCCGAGCTTCGGGTCCTTGCGGACCGACAGGCCCGGCAGGTCGGCCAGCGTCGCCTTCTTGCCATTGGGCGCCGAGGCGAACCAAGTGCCGCCCACACCCTGGCCGTTGGCGTCCCCGGCCTTGGTGTCCTTGGCGTACCGGTACATGGGCCAGCCGGCTATGGTCAGCTGCTTCGTGCCGTCCGCCCGGGTGACCTCGCCGAGCAGCGACTTGTCGACGCCGGTGGCGGCCTCGGCACCGTCGGCGGGCACGGGCGGCCAGGCGGTGGCGCAGGCGCCGTCACAACTCGACTTCGGCGGCTCGGCGGTGTCCTTGTCGAAGCGGTAAAGAGTGAATCCGGCGCCGTCGGTCAGCACCTTGCCGAGCTTCGCGCTTTCCGTCACGGCGAGCTGGCCCGCGGCTTCCGCCTTGGCACCGGCGGTCGCCTGGTCCTTGGAATCGGCGTCGTAGCCATTGCCCGCGGTGGTGCTCGTCCCGTAACCACCCGCGGCCGCGGTAGCACCCACGTTCTGGCTGCCCGTCGAAGGGGTGCCCTGTTCCTGACCACACGCCGTCGTGAGCGCCAGCACGGCCGCAGCTGACGCTACGAGTGAGGCGCTCCGCCAGGAGGTCTTCATTGGTAACTCCCGCTGTTCGCATAAATGGTGCAGCGCCCTGCTGCGCCGCGCATGGCCCTAGGTACGGGCGGGAGGGGCAGGAGTGTTCAAACACGCCTCAAATTTCTTTCGGAAAGCTGTGACGGCGAGCGGCACGGTCCGCCCGCGCGTTCGATCGTCGCCCGCGCTTCCCGCTCTGCGGTCAAACCACCGGGAGTTGGACGTACCCCCTTCGGGGGCATTCCCGGACACTCCGGCGTGGCCTGGTCCTCCGCGCCCCATGATCTTCGTCGTGCATGCACCCCAACGGACCCGATCCGCCCTCGTCATACGGGTATTGGCGCTGACGGCGCTCACCTGGCTCCTCGTCGGCGCGCCGAGTGGAACGGCCGCGGCCGACGCCTGTGCGTACGCCTCGACGGGCCCGGACGGCGACGGGACCACCGCGGTGGCCGTCGCGGGCAGCGGGGCGGTCGCGGGCAGCGGGGCGGTCGCGGTCGCCGGGACCACCACCCGGTGCCCGGCCCCGACCCCACCACCGCCCTGCCCGCCGACCCCCACACCGACCCCGCCGCCGCCCCCGAAACCCCCTCCGCCGCCGAAGCCGACGCCACCCCCTCCGCCCACCCACGCGCCGAAGCCCGAACCACCGCCGCCCCCACCGCCTCCGCCACCACCGGCGCCGAAGCCGAAGCCCGTTCCGCCACGGCCGGCGCCGGTCGCGGCACCGAGACCCACGCCGAAGCCCAAGCCCACGCCGAGCGCGCGCCCCGCGCCCGCACCGGTGCCCGTCAGCTATCCGGCGTACCGCACCCCGCCGCACAAGCACCCGCCCCGCGACGGCCCGTCGCTGGTCTCGTTCACCCTGCTCATCACCGCGCCCGCAGTGCTCGCCGTCGCGGCGCTGCGCCCGCGCTGACCCCTGGAGGCAAACCTTGTCGGATTGGCTTGTTCTCGCCCTCGCGATGGCGGCCGCGTGCCTCGTGGTTCTCATCGTGACCCTCGTACGCCATCGCAGGGCCAGCGAGGACGAGGACCCCACCGAGACCCCGGACGTCATCGAGTACATGACGATGATGATCGGCGTGGTGTACGCCATCGTCCTCGGTCTGGCCATCGCCGGTGTCTGGGAGGCCCGCGGCGGCGCCCAGGACCATGTGCAGGCGGAGGCCCAGGCCCTGCACGAGATCTCCGAGCGGGTCCGGGTCTACCCGCCCGACGTGCGTGACCGCATCCGCGGCGATGTCGACGCGTACGTCCAGCACGTGGTCACCACCGAGTGGAAGGCCATGGCCGAGCACGGCGAGGTGACCGCCGAGGGCGGCCGGCTCCTCGACCGCGTCCGGCACGACGTCACCGACTACGAGCCGAAGTCGGACTTCGAGGCGCAGGCCTACCAGCCGCTCGTCGACCAGGTGACGGCGGCCGACGCGGCGCGCAGCGCCCGGTCCGACTCGACGGGGGCGACCATGCCGGGGGTGGTGTGGTTCGGGCTCATCACGGGCGCCGTGGTCACGGTCGGGATGATCTTCGCGCTGCAGATCCGGCGCACCGCCCGGGAGTTGATCCTGGCCGGGCTGTTCTCCGCCCTGATCGCCTTCCTGCTCTTCCTGATCTGGGACTTCGACGCGCCCTACAGCCGTGGGATCACGGCGTCGGCGGAACCCTTCACGGCGCTGTTCCCGCACCTTCCCGGGTAACGGATCCCTGCCGGGCCGAGCCGCCGGGGGACGGACGCCACGCCGCGTCAGTCCCCCGGTTGCCCGCATCCCGTCCCCCGGACGGCCCACACGATTGACCCGTTCGCGCGACTGAGATCGCGCCCGCGCACACCCTTTCCTAGCGTTTCGATCATCGAGGTGCATTTCTGGCGCAAGCGGAAAAGGTCCGCAGCAAGGCTCCTCGGGGACCTGGAGACTCACCATGCTCGCGATACGCGTCGCTTCGGCCGCACTGCTGGGCGTGACCGCCCTGACCTTCACCGCACCCGCCGCCCTCGCCGGTGACCGGGACGACCACGGCATCACCCCGTTCGCCTTCAGCGTGCAGCCGTCGACGGTCGCCGCGGGCGGTCAGGTGTCGCTGCTCCTGAAGCGGGAGGGCGGGTGCAAGGGAAGCGCCACGGTCACCTCCGGGGTCTTCGACACCGTCACCATCCCGCCGGGGCAGTCCTCGGCCACCGCCATGGTCGACTGGGACGCCAGACCCGGCGCCGTGTACGACGTGACGTTCTCGTGCGGCGGAGCGAGCGGCAGTACCGGTCTCACCATCGCCAGTGGCCGTCCGACCAGTCCGACCCCGGTCCCCCTGCAGCGGGGCGTGCGGGCCGGTGTCGGCGGCAGTGTCGGCGGCTTCGACCTGAAGGAGATCGGGTTGGGAGCCGCGCTCATCGCCGGTTCCGTCGGCGCGGCCTGGTACATGTCCCGCCGGCGCACCGCCTCCGACGACTCCTGACGGAGCGCCACAGCCCTTCGCCCCGGACCCTGTCAGGTGGTCCGGGGCGAAGGGCTGTCACGTGCGTTCCGCGCGCCTTCCGCGCGGCGGACGGCCGGTCCCGGAAGGGGTCGGGCCGGCCGTTCCGCCCGCGGAATGGTCAGACGCGCTTCTCCGACTTGCGGCGCAGCCAGAACACCCCGGCACCGGCGGCCGCCGCGGCCACCAGACCGCCGCCGATCGCCATGTCGGTGGACGTGGCACCGGTGGAGCTGCTGCCGCCGAGACCACCGCGCACACCGCCGATGACGGTGAAGGCGGCCGGGCGGGTCAGCGGGCCCGTCCCCTCGCAGTTGACAGTGATGTCGTACGAGCCGGGACGGGCGTCCTGGTTGATGGTGGCCGTTCCGCTCGACGACTCGTTGTGGCTGCCCACGAGCGGCGAGAGCCTCGCCTCACGGAACGCGGGCGAGGTCATGGTGCCCCCTCTCGGGCACCCGTCGACCGTCACGGTCAGCTGGCCGCCGCGGGCGATGACGCTGGGCATCGCGACGATGTTGCTCGGGGTGTTCCATGCCGCGGCCATCGGGGCGGCGAGCCCCACGGCGGCGACCGCGGCGGCAGACACCGCCAGGGCACGAGTAGTTCGCATGTGATCCTCCGCGGGGGCGCCCCGGGAACCGTCCCCGGTGGATCGGCGAGAAAGCGCCTCCCAGACAGACCCTCAGATGCCGTGCACGGGCCCGCATTTCGGGAATGGTCCGTCCTGGTGAGAAGACACGCCGAAAGAATTCCACACAATCGGATATTGCCGCAGGTCACGGACTGTCAGAAAATTCCTGGTCACGGCAACTCGGATGGCGCACGGGGCCTGTGTCCCGCCACCCGTTCGCCCGCTCCCCGTCGCCCGGCGGCCCCGCTGCCATTAGCGTGCTCATATGCGCGAATGACGAGGCGACGGCCGCGTCGAGAGGGGATTGCGAATGTCTGCGTCCGAGCTGGCCGAAGAGGAGGAGCGGCAGAGGAAGCGCGCTCCTTGGGGCGTGATAGCGCTTGTTCTGCTGACCGGCCTCGCACTCATTCGGAATGGTTCCGGTGAGTTCGACGTGGGCCCCCCGCAACCCGCTTCGGCGGCCGCGGCGGACAACCGCACCTCCGGTGGCACCTTCTCGAACACACCCGACCCGCTGCCGTACTCCGTGGTCGACCGGGTGCGGATCCCGGCCATCCGGGTCGACGCGCCGGTGATGCCGGTGGGCCTCGACACCGACGGCTGGGTCGACGCGCCGCCGCCCGACGACCCGAATCTCGCGGGCTGGTTCACCGGCGCCGTCTCGCCCGGTGAGAAGGGCACGGCGGTGGTCGTGGGCCATGTCGACAACCTGCGGGGCCCCGCCGTCTTCTACGGGCTCGGCGCGCTCAAGAAGGGAAACCGGATCGAGGTCCTGCGCAAGGACGGGAAGACCGCGGTGTTCGACATCTACGGCATCGAGGTGTTCGCGAAGAGCGATTTCCCCGGCGACCGTGTGTACAACAGCAAGGGCACCCCGGAATTGCGCGTCATCACCTGCGGAGGCGGTTTCTCCAAGCAGCACGGTTACGACGGAAACGTGGTCGTCTTCGCCCGCCTGGCCGAGGTGCGCTGAGCGTTTCCCGGCCGGGCGGGCGAAAGCCGGTCGGCGAGGTTCTTCACCTCCCGTCGACCGGCTTTCGCCGAAATCCCCGCGACGCGAGATGCGCGGGGATCCGCCGACCGCTCTAGGCGTATTTCCGGCGCGGCACCGTGATGTGGTAGCCGGAGTCCAGCAGGTGCGGGAGATAGACGCGCAGCGCCCGCACGCTCTGCGAGCGGTCGCCGCCCGCGTCGTGCGAGAGGACGACGACGCCCGGCGCGGCCTCCTTCTCGACCCGGCCGACGATCGAGCGAGTGCCCGGCGTCATCCAGTCGAGCGTGTCGACCGTCCAGGCCAGGGGCTCCATGCCGAGTTCGGCGCCGATCTGGAAGGTCGCCCGGTTCCAGGCCCCGTAGGGCGCGCGGAACCAGACGGGCGGCTCGCCGTAGGCGTCGTCGATGACCTCGCTCGTGCGCTCGATCTCGGAGCGGATCGCGGAGCGCGAGAGCTTGGTCAGCAGCGGATGGCTCCAGGTGTGGTTGCCGACGATGTGCCCGTCGTCGGCCATCTCGCTCAGCAGGTCCTTGTTGTCGGCGGCCGTCCCCCCGCACACGAAGAACATCGCGCGCACGTCGTACTCGCGCAGGGTGCGCAGGATCTCGGGGGTGTAGCGCGGGTCGGGGCCGTCGTCGAAGGTCAGCACCATACTGCGGCCGCGCCCGGACATGCGCCGGAAGGGCTCGTGCCGGACGAGGGTCCGTGCGCGCGCGCTCCGCGGCGGGCCGTATCCGGCGATCGGCTGGAGGCGGTAGGCGGACGGCTTGAGGGCGCGGGACGCCCGCGGGCCGGAGAGGGGGAGGCTCCGGGCCGGCTTCGCCGCCTGGTCGGAGGTCAGGACACGGGCTGTGCCCGCCGCACCGGCCGCCCCCAGGACGGCGGCGCCGGCGATCAACGCCCGGCGCCGGGTAATCAGCTGATCCGTTTTCATGACCAATCAGTCACCCGGCGGAGGGGCCGCCACGCCGAGCAACACCGAAGGGGCCTCACGAATGCACCCGCCTGGACCAGTTCAGCGGCGGCGCACCAGGGGGAACGGCAGGGTCTCACGGATCGTCAGCCCGGTGAGGAACATGACAAGCCGGTCGACGCCGATGCCGAGGCCTCCGGTGGGCGGCATGGCGTACTCCAGCGCGTCGAGGAAGTCCTCGTCCAGCTCCATCGCCTCGGGGTCTCCCCCGGCGGCCAGCAGCGACTGTGCGGTCAGCCGGCGGCGCTGCTCGACCGGGTCGGTCAACTCGGAGTACGCGGTGCCCAGTTCCGTGCCGAAGGCGACGAGGTCCCAGCGTTCCGCGAGCCGTGGGTCGGTGCGGTGCTGCCGGGTGAGCGGGGAGACCTCGGTCGGGAAGTCCTTGTAGAACGTGGGCAGCCGCGTCTTCTCCTCGACCAGGCGTTCGTACATCTCCAGTACGACATCGCCGCGGCCGTCGTCCACCGTGTACGGCACGCCCGCGCGGTCGCACAGCCGCAGGAGCGCCTCCAGGGACGTGTCGGCGTCGATCTCGTCCCCCAGCGCCTCGGAGATCGCGCCGTACACCGTCTTGACGGGCCAGTCCCCCGAGATGTCGTACTCGGTGCCGTCCTTGCGGGCGATCGGTGAGCCGAAGGCGGCGGTCGCGGCACCCTGGATCAGTTCGCGGACGAGGTCGAGCATCACGTCGTAGTCGGCGAAGGCCTGGTAGGCCTCCAGCATCGTGAACTCGGGGTTGTGCTTGTAGGAGACGCCCTCGTTGCGGAACGTGCGGCCCATCTCGAAGACCTTCTCCAGACCGCCGACGCACAGCCGTTTGAGGTAGAGCTCGGGGGCGATGCGCAGATACAGGTTCAGGTCGTAGGCGTTGATGTGCGTGGTGAAGGGCCGGGCGTTGGCGCCGCCGTGGATCTGCTGGAGCATCGGGGTCTCGACCTCCAGGTAGCCGCGGTCGAGCAGCCCCTGGCGCAGCGCCTGGACGGCCGTGGAGCGGGCCCGTACGACGTCGCGGGCGCCGGTGCTGGACACCAGGTCGAGATAGCGGCGGCGGACCTTGGCCTCGGGGTCGGCGAGGCCCTTGCGTTTGTCGGGCAGCGGGCGCAGGCACTTGGCCGTGAGGCGCCAGGAGGTGACGAAGACCGTGCGTTCGCCCCTGTCGCTGGCGCCCGCGAGACCGTCCGCGCTGATGTGGTCGCCGATGTCGACGGTCTGCCGGAAGCGGTCGAGCGCGGGGCCGGACTCCTTGCGGGTGAGGGCGAGTTGGAGATCGCCGGACCAGTCGCGCAGCACGGCGAAGATGATCCCGCCGAAGTCGCGTACGAGCATCACACGCCCGGCGACGGTCACGTCCTCGCCGCCGCGGACGTCGGCCAGGACGTGGGTGCGCGGCGGGATGCCGACCGGGTAGGGGTCGGTGCCGTCGGCACGCAGCCGGTCGAGTTTGCGGTGCCGCACGCGGACCTGATCGGGCAGGCCCTCGGTGGGATCGTCGGTGTCGGCCCCGCCCCCCGCGGCGAGGCCGAGGGCGGACAGCGACGGCAGTCCCGCGGTCGTGGCGGGCTTGGGCCCGCTCTTCGGGTGCCCTTTGCCCCACAGCGTGCGCAGGGAGGGGACGGAGACGAAGCCCTCGGCGATGGCGGACGCCATGCCGATACGGGCGAGGGCGCCGGTGTCGCCGTAGCAGATGAAGCGTGGGTACCACTCGGGATGGTACTTGGCGTTGGACCGGTACAGGGCCTCCAGCTGCCACCACTTGGAGAAGAACAGCAGCATCCTGCGCCAGAGCCTGAGCACCGGGCCCGCGCCGATGCGGGCGCCCTCCTCGAAGACCGAGCGGAACACGGCGAAGTTGAGCGAGATGCGCCGGACGCCGAACTTCCCGGCGACCGCGCACACCTCCGCGACCATGAACTCCATGACGCCGTTGGGCGCGCTGCGGTCGCGGCGCATCAGGTCGAGGGAGATGCCGTCGCGGCCCCAGGGCACGAAGGAGAGCAGGGCGAGGAGTTTGCCGTCGGACCCCATCGCCTCGACGAGCAGGCAGTCGCCGTCCTCGGGGTCGCCGAGCCGGTCGAGGGCCATGGAGAAGCCGCGCTCGGTCTCGGTGTCGCGCCAGGTGTCGGCCCTGCTGACGATCTCCTCCATCTCGGCGTCGGTCAGGGTGGAGTGCCGGCGCACCCGGCAGGTGGCGCCGGTGCGTTTGACGCGGTTGACGGCCTGCCGGGTGCCGCGCATGTCGCGCCCGCCCAGGTCGAAGCCGGCGACGTGCAGGATCGCCTCGTCGCCGAGCTGGAGGGCGCCGAGTCCGGAGCGCGCGAACGCCTTGGCGCCCTCTTCGGAGGCGCCCATCGCGGCGGGTGCCCAGGCGTAGCGGCGGGCGATGTCCAGCCAGGCGGCGATCGCGTGCGGCCAGGCCTCCCGGTCGCCGACGGGGTCACCGCTGGCGAGGCACACTCCGGCCTCGACGCGGTACGTGACGGCCGCCTTGCCGCTGGGCGAGAAGACGACGGCCTTGTCGCGGCGGGTGGCGAAGTAGCCGAGGGAGTCGTCGCCGCCGTACGCCTGCAGCAGGGCGCGGATGCGGGACTCCTCGTCGCCGTGCAGGGCCGCCACGAGACGCTGGGAACGGAAGAGGGTGGCGGCGGCGTTGAGCAGGGCGAGGGCGCCGAACAGGCCGAGGACGAAGAACAGCCAGCGGGGCGGGCGGCCGTCGAACGAACGCCCGGAGACCAGTCCGCCGCAGACCCGGTTGGCCGCCCACAGCAGCCGCTGGCCGCGCGGCAGCGTGCCGGGGAACAGCTCGACGAGGCCCCAGCCGACCAGGATCGCCACGACGAGCCCTGCGAACAGGACGAGCAGGGCCCGGCGTACGGCGGCGCGGCGCGAGTCGGCGTAGAACTCGTGGCGGGCCACGATCAGCAGCGCCAGCAGGAGTCCGCAGACGACGAGCGAGGGGATCGAGGCGGCGTAGAGGCCTGCGACGACGCCGAGGGCGTCGACCAGGACCAGCAGGCCGAGGTAGACGACCACCAGCCACCAGGCGATCTTCTTGCGGGCGGCCGTCGCGGCGGCGAGCAGGAAGAGGAAGACGGCGTACGCGAGGTTGGCGCTGACCGGGATGATCAGCAGGTCGAGAAAGCGCACCACCGGGCGCAGCAGTCTGCGCAGCGGGGGGATGAAGGCGAGCAGGGTGCAGAGCAGTCCGATGGCGCCGAAGAAGGTCGCGAAGCCCTCGGGCACTTTGCTGAGGAAGCCGCCCCGGGACGGGCGTGTCCAGCCTGCGGTGTCCTTCGGCGGGCGGGCCTCCACGGTGGCACTCATGGTTCCGACTGTAGGAAGAGCGGCGGCGCCCCGCCCGTCGAGCGATTCCTCCCCGCTCCCCCGCGACCGTGGGACCTGCGGATTCCGATAGCCTCGGAGCCGTGACGGAAGAGCAGCACGCGCATCGGTTCGAGCGGGGCACGGACGGTCCCAAGGTCATCGTCGTCGGGGTGGACGGCTCCGACTCCTCGCTGCGTGCCGCGGCGTACGCGGGCGGCTTGGCGAGGCGGCAGCGGGCGCTGCTCGCGCTCGTCTACGTCCAGCCGGTGATGGCGGCGGGGGCGGCGCTCGGGGTGCCGGTCGCGGAGACGACCGACGAGATCGCCGAGGACCTGGTGCGGTACATCCGCGAGGCGGCCGAGCGGGTGAAGGACATATTCGATGTGCGCTGGCAGTTCCACACCTTCCGTGGCGACCCCTACAACGGTCTGGTGACGGCGGCGGACGAACTCAAGGCGGACGCCGTGGTGGTCGGGGCCTCCGAGCAGGCCGGGCACCGGATCATCGGTTCGGTGGCGATCCGCCTGGTGAAGGCGGGCCGCTGGCCGGTCACGGTCGTGCCGTAGGGCGTGTCCGCGCCAGGGCCCGCCCGGCGTCACCTGCCCATGACGAGGCCGGCCTGGGCCGCGCCCCGGCTCAGGACGACGTCCCGGATCCGGTCGCGTACGGCGCCGACCGTGGCGCCCTGTTCCAGTGCGGCGTTGAGATCGACGACCCGGCCCGCGTCGAGGTCGAAGGCCTGCGGGATGAACTCGGCCTTCGTGACCTCCCACCGCTCTCCCGGACGCGCGGGCGGGGCGAAGGTGAAGCGTCCGATGGTGCTCTCGTTGCCGCGCGGGTCCTGGACGCCCTGGTAGTTGAACATCTCGCCGGCGATCTGGTCGCCCATGCCGTAGACGACCCAGGTGCCGTTGACCTTCTCGTACGCCTGCGGGATGTGTGCGTGGGTGCCGAGGATCAGGTCGATGTCGGGCCGCCCGCCGGTGCGGGACGCGGTCAGCTGCTTGCTCAGCCGCAGTTGCTGCTCGTCCGGCTCGTCCTGCCATTCGGTGCCCCAGTGCAGGGAGACGACGACCACGTCGGCGCCCGCCTTCCGGGCGGCGCGGGCGTCCGCGACGATCCGGTCGGGGTCGATCAGGCCGACCGCCCAGGGCTGCCCCTGCGGGAGCGGGAATCCGTTCGTGTCGTAGGTGTACGCGAGATGGGCGACCTGGGCGCTGCCCGCCCGCAGCATGGTGGCGCCGTTCGCCTCCTGCGCCGTGCGCGCCGATCCGGCGTGCCGCACGCCCGCGCGGTCCAGCGCGTCCAGGGTGCGCCGGATGCCGTCGGCGCCGTCGTCCAGGCTGTGGTTCGAGGCGGTGGAACAGGCGTCGTAGCCCGTCGCTGCGAGGCCCTCGGCCACCTGGGGCGGGGACTTGAAGGTGGGATAGCCGGTGTAGTCGCCGTCGGCGCCGTACACGGTCTCCATATGACAGATCGCCAGGTCGGCCCCGGACACGATGGGCCGGACGCCCGCGAGCATCGGACGGAAGTCGTACCCGTCGCCTCCCGCGTCGGAGTTCGCCCGCTCGATGATCGAGCTGTGCGGCAGGACATCGCCGGTGGCGACGAGGGTGAAGCCGCGAGCGGCGGCGGGGGCGGGCCGCCCGCCGCGGTAGTGCCCGGCCGAGTCGTGGGCCTGGCAGGCCGCCGCGGCCGCGATGAGGGCGGCCGCGACGGCCAGATTGATCTGCCGCGTGCGTGTGATCATGCCGAGCCCCATCCAGTCGTATTTACTTACCAATGGATGTGAATCCACGTATACGGGCAGCCGGCAGTCAAGGAGACACCACCGCCGCTAGCCCGTTCGGCGCTGAGGGGCATGCCCGTGGGGGCGAACGGCGGTCCGGGCGCGACGCCCACGGAATCCGGGGCTCCACCCCGGCGGGACCGTTCGGCGCACCGTTCACCGACGGCTTCGACCGCCCACCGCACAACCGTGCTCCCGGCCTGTCCGCGCGGGGCGGGGCGCGCTGGCATACAGGCCATGACGGCCGGAACCACCACCATCACCCGCGGGACGACCGCCGAGCACGAGCTGGCCGAGCTGCAGCGCGAGCACGGCCGCCCTCTCTTCGCCCTGCTGTTGCGCCTGTCCGACGGCGACCGGCAGCGCGCCGAGGATCTGGTGCAGGAGACGTTCGTACGGGCCTGGCAGCATCCCGAGGCCCTGCGTACCGACGACTTCGACTCCGTACGCCCCTGGCTGCTGACCGTGGGCAGGCGGCTGGCGATCGACGCGCGGCGGGCCCGTCAGGCACGGCCTCCGGAGGTCGGGGACGCGGTCCTCGAAAGCGCTCGGATCTGTGCCGATCACGCCGAACGGTCGGCGGCGACGCTCGATGTGCGGGAGGCTGTGAAGACACTCACTCCCGAGCACCGTGAAGTCCTGGTGCTGGTGTACTTCCACGGGGCGAGTGTGGCGGAGGCCGCCGCGGCACTCGGCATTCCGCCCGGTACCGTGAAGTCTCGCGCGTACTACGCGCTGCGCGCCCTGCGCCGGGTTCTTCCGGGATACGCGGCCGACCTGCGGTGAAACCGAAGGCTGAGTCAAACCTCCGTAAAGCCCCTTGCTGAGGACCATGGTTGAGCACTCAGCTTGCCTCATCCGTGTTCCGGACTGGGGCCCGGGGTCGGGCGACGCGCACGCACCGGAGGAAGGCGGGAAGGGATGCTGCACAGAGGTCAAGAGAGCACGGACGGCACCGGCGGAGGCGAACTCACCGTCCCCATGGCATGGTTGTACGCCGAGTACATCGCCGACGAACTGCTGCGGACGGGCGACCTGATGCCGCCCACCTCTTTCGAGTTCCGCGCCGGGCGCGACGCCCTCGCGCTGACCGTCTTCCTGTCCGACAGCGGGGGCGAACTCTCCGGAATCCGGGTCATCACCCAGCTGGAGACGTGGCTTTCGCTGACGGCGTACGACCAGCCCTGGCAGGAGTGGGTGCGCGAGCAGCTGGCTCTGCGCGCGGCCGAGGCCGCCGGATCCGCCTCCCCCGACCCGGACTTGGAGCTCGCGTCGGCGGCCTGGCGGTGGCTGGAGGAGACGGAACTGCTCGCTCCGGACCTCGACGCGGTGCCCGGCGGCGGTCCCGTGCCTGGTGAGGACGACGGTCCGCAGGTGTGGACACCCGCGTGGCAGCTGGGGCTGCCGCTCGGGCATCTGGCCATCCACCTCTTCTGACGGTGGCCGCGAACACGCCGGGAACAATTTTTTCGAGCTCTCACCAATCCGCGAGCGCCGGTGCTCCGAATGTCTTGGCCGCGATTCCGGACGAGTCTTGAGTGATTCGACGGTCTGGTGCGTACCCGTGGGCAACAGCAACACCACTCACAGTCCGCATCAACGCCACGAGGATTCGGTATTCGGTATGAGGTCCCTGGAACGGCATCGCGACGTCGGCGCCTATGCGCTCGGCGTACTCGGCGAGGCGGAAGCCTTCCGCTTCGAGGACCACCTCTCGGAGTGCCCTCGGTGCACGGCGTATGTCAGTGAATTCCGCCCCGCCGCACGGCAGTTGATGCTGTACCGCCGGTCGACGCCGCGCACCGTGCACCCCTTCGCGGCGCCCGGGCCGCGGCTGCTCGAAAGGCTGCTCGGCGAGGTGGCCTCGCGCAACCGGGCCGGGCGCCGGCGCTTCCTGTACGCCGTGGCGGCCTCCGTGGTGCTCGCGGCGGGCGGGCCGGCGATCGCCGTCGTCACCGCGCACGACTCCTCGTCGGACCGGATCGCCGCGGCGGACCCCCCGTCGAACCAGATGGCCAGGACCGACGCGGAGACCGGGGTCTGGGCCCAGGTGACGACCCGCGACCGGGTCTGGGGCAGTGACATCGAGGTCGCGGTCAAGGACGCCGAGGGCCCCCGCTCCTGCGAGCTCGTCGCCATCGGCGAGGACGGCTCGGAGCAGACGGTGACGAGCTGGATGGAGCCCCCGCACAACGGTGCCGCCATCACCATGCAGGGCGGCTCGTCGATGCGGAGCAAAGAGATCGTCCGGTACGAGGTGCGCACGGCGGCCGGCAAACACCTCGTGACGCTCAACTCCCCCTGAGCGACGCCCGTCCCATCGCCGGGGCGACCGCGTGGCGGCCCTCGCCGAGGCATCACGGCAGCACCGGGTCGGCCGCGGGACCGCCTACTTGAGCAGCCGGGACATCCGCCGGTCCGCCAGCGGCTTGCCGCCGGTCTGGCAGGTCGGGCAGTACTGCAACGAGGAGTCGCTGAAGGAGACCTCGCGGATGGTGTCGCCGCACACCGGGCAGGCCTCCCCCGTTCTCCCGTGCACCCGCAGACCGCTCTTCTTCTCCGCCTTCAGCCGCCCGGCCGCCAGCCCGTGGGAGCGCTCCACCGCCTCGGCGAGCGTGCCGCGCAGCGCCTCGTACAACCGCCGGGTCTCCTCGGGGGTCAGCGAGGAGGCGATCTTGAAGGGCGACATCCTGGCGGCGTGCAGGATCTCGTCGCTGTACGCGTTGCCCACGCCCGCGATCAGACTCTGGTCGCGCAGCGCGCCCTTCAGCCGGCGCCGCTCGCCCTGGAGGAGCCCGGCGAACCGCGTCTCGTCGAAGTCGCCGGCGAGCGGGTCCGGGCCGAGCCGGGCCACTCCGGGAATCTCCCCCGGGTCCCGCACGACGTACACGGCGAGCCGCTTCTGGGTGCCCGCCTCGGTGAGGTCGAAGCCCTCGCCGGTCTCCAGCGCGACGCGCAGCGCGAGCGGTCCCTTGCCGGGCCGGGGCCGGCCGTCGGGGAGCGTGTCCTTCCAGTGCAGCCAGCCCGCGCGGGCCAGATGCGTGACGAAGTGCAGGCCGTCCGCGTCGATGTCGAGGAACTTGCCGAACCGGTGGACGGCCGTCACCTCGCGTCCCTCCAGGGCGGAGACCGGGGGGTCGTACGTCTTCAGGACGCTGATGGCGACGGGCAGCACGCGCACGACCCTGCGGCCGACCAGATGATCGGCCAGGAAGTCCTTGAGCGCTTCGACCTCGGGCAGTTCCGGCATACGTCCAGAGTGCCATCCGGCGCCGACGGCGCCAGGGATCAGTTCCGCTCCCGGACGAGGAACTCGCACCACACGACCTTGCCGCCGCCGCGGGCCTCGACGCCCCACACGTCGGTGAGGCGGTCGACGAGAAGCAGGCCGCGGCCGGAGACACCGGACTCGCCGGCCTCACGGCGGCGGGGCAGCGCGCTGGAGGAGTCCTCGACCTCGACGCGCAGTCTGCGGTCGGAACCGGTCAGGACGCGCAGGGTGACGATGGCCGCGCCCTCGGTGTGCATGAGGGCGTTGGTGATCAGTTCGTCGGCGACCAGCTCGATCTCGTCGGCCCGCTCACGGGCTCCCCAGGCACGGACGGCGGCCCGGATCATATGGCGGGCCTCCACCAGCGCCTCCGGGTCGCCGGGGGCCACATGCTGCTGGAGACGTCCGCCCGAGCGCTGGTCGGAGACACCGCGGCGGCGCAGGATCAGCAGCGCGACGTCGTCGTCCCCGCCACGTTCCTCGGCCATGTCGATGAGCCGGTCGGCGAGGTCGCTGACGTCGGCCGGGCCGACACGGATGCGCTCCCTGAGGGCGTGCATGCCGTCGTCGAGGTCGACGCCCGGCTCCTCGACCAGCCCGTCGGTGCACAGCAGCAGGGTCTGGCCGGGGTCGAGTTCGATGGTGGCGACGGGGTATTCGAGGCGCCCGAACTCGGCGGACAGGCCGAGCGGCAGGCCCCCTTCCACGGGCAGCCGGCGGCACCTTCCGTCGGTGTAACGGACCAGCGGGTCTATGTGGCCCGCCCGCACCAGCTGGGTCACTCCGGTGGACAGGTCGACCTCGGCGTACAAGCAGGTCGCGAAGCGGTCGGTGTCGAGCTCGTGCAGGAAGACCGAGGCTCGGGCCATCACGGTGGCCGGGGTGTGGCCCTCGGCGGCGTAGGCGCGCAGCACGATGCGCAGCTGGCCCATGACCGCGGCGGCGTGGGTGTCATGGCCCTGGACGTCGCCGATGACGGCCCCGACGCGGCCGCCCGGCAGTGGGATCAGGTCGTACCAGTCGCCGCCGATGTCCCGGCCGAGGGAGGCGGAGCGGTAGCGGACGGCGACGTCGGCGCCCGCCACGCTGGGGATGGAGCGCGGCAGCATGGCCTGCTGGAGGCCCTGGGCGAGGTCCTTCTCCTGCTCGAAGAACATGGCCCGCTGGAGGCTCTGGGCGATGCTGCTGCCGAGCGCGACGAGGACGTTGCGCTCGTCCTCCGAGAAGCCGTACCGGTCGTTGTAGAGCAGGCCGATCGCACCGATGGGGCGGGCCTGCACGATGAGCGGCAGATAGGCGGCCGAGGTGATCTTCAGATCGGTGATGTTCGGCCACAGGAGCGGGTACGACTCGGCGAACTCCTCGGGCGACTCGATGAAGTGCGGCGCGAGGGTCCGCACGACCTCGTTCATCGGGTACTGCGCGTCCAGGCGCGTCACCCGGGTGCCGGGGACGTAGCTGCGCTCGGGGCCCGTGGCGACCATGCGGATACGGCCGGCCTCGACCAGGCCCATGACCAGGCTGGTCGCTCCGAGGTGGATTAGGCCGTGAGTGTCCTGCAGGACGTCGATGACGTCCTGGACGGTGACGGCGTGGGCGAGCGCGGCCGTGGTGAGCTGGACGACGCTCGTCTGCTGGCGCCGCGCCCCGGCCTGTTCACGGCCGGGCGCGCCTTCGCTGAGTTCCTCGGTGGCGTCGCGGACGATACCGATGATCCGGCGCGGCCGGCCGGTCTCGTCACGGCGGATGTAGCCCTGGGTGTGGGTCCATCGCAGGGAGCCGTCGCGGCGGCGGATACGGAAGTAGGCGCCGTAGTTCTCGCTGCCGTCCTTGAGGGCGTGGGACACCATCGTGTCGAGGCGCAGCGACTCGGCCGGCGGGACGCGCATGCCCAGGGTGGCCGGGTTCCCGTCGTACTCGTCCGGGCGCACGTCGAAGACCTCGTGGGCCTGGGCGTCCATCTGCATCAGACCGGTGTCCAGGTCCCAGTCGAAGCTGCCCATCTGGTTGAGCGCCAGGATCGGAGCCGGGTGGGCGGGCCAGTCGTCCGGGAGTGACAGGGCGCTCGCTCCCCGATCAACCATGGGGCCACCTTGCCAGCATTTGCCCGATTATTCGACTCCTGGGGAACCCGCGTTCGGGCTCCCCGGGCGAGCAGTCGCTCACCTGTCGAAGTTGTCGGCCGAGGCGTCGAAGACGCTGTCCGAACCGGTCGTCTCCTCGGGGATCAGGCCGCCGTCGGGTACGTCGGGGCTGTCCGGGACGGTGTCCGGACCGGCGTCCTCGGTGGGCGTGCCCGGCTCGGTGGGCGGGACCCGCTGTGAGGTGGGCTCCGGGGAGCCGGAACGGTCGGGGTCGGGCTGGGCCGTCCGCGGGGCGGTGTTCCCGCCCGAGGGGGCCGGGGTGGTCCCCGGCCGCGTCGTCGGGGGTGCCGTGACGGTGGCCGTGGGGCAGCGCGAGGGCTCGTCACGCGGGGGTGCGGGCCGGTCCGGCCGGGATACGTCCCTGGCGGCGCCGTCCGTCGGCCTGCCGGTGCGCCCGGTACCGGGCCCACCGGTCTCGCCCGGGGCTTTCTCCCCGGGTTCCGGTGTCGCGGTCACCGTCGCGGTCGCTGTCGTCGTCGCGGAGACGCAGTCGGACGCGGAGGTGTCCGGGGACGGGCTTCTGTCGCCGGGCGGGTCGCTGGAGGAAGGGGCGTGCGGGTGCGGGGAGGAATCGTGCGGCCTCGGGCTCGGGGCCCAGCCGTCGGGCGGCGGTACGACATGGTCGTGATGGTGGCCGTCGTGGCCGATGGGCCGTTCGATCCAGGTGTTGTCGGCCACGTCGATGATCGTGATGTCGGTGATCACGACGGGCGCGGGGGTGACCACGACGACCTGTTCGGGCCGGTACCCGCTCCAGGGCCTGCCCCGGGTGCCGGGGTTCCCGTCGAGCGCGGTGGGCCGGCCGAGCGGGTTCCCACAGGCGCAGCGGACCCTGGGTACGCCCCGGTTGTCGATGAGGACGGCCGTGCCGACCTGGAGCACGGCCTGGAAGCCGCGCGCCCGTCCGTTGCCGAATCCGTGGTTCGTGACCCGGGTGTCGGCGCTCAGCTCGACCGGGGTCAGGCCGCGCAGATAGACCGGGACGGACCCCGGGGAGATACCGGAGGCCTGGGCGAAGGCGTCTGCCCTGACCCGGTCGGCGCCGAGGAACCGGATCTGCTTCTCGACGTCGCAGCTGCCGACGTTCCGGGTGCCTCCGTAGAGGCCCGGTGTGGCACCCGAGAGCGAACGGACCGACTGCGTGCCGGTCGGTGAGGATTGCGGCGTTCGGGTGACGGGTGGCCTGGGCACGGTGGAGGTGTCGGTGGACGCCGTGAAGGGGTCGGGTCCCTGGGCCGCGACGGGCTGGAGGAAAACCTCACCGCCGTTCGAGCCGCTCGTCGCCCTGTCCCTGCCGGAGCCGCCACAGCCGGCGACGACGAGGAGTGCCGCCGCGAGCGCGCAGGCCGCGACGAGGGTCCTGGTGGGTATGTGCACCACGTTCTCCCGTCCGTCCCGGGCCGTCCCGGGCCATCCGTGGACCATTCTCTGCGTCACCCTCTTGGCGCACGCAAGCGGAGATCGGTCACCCAACGTCACAATGGAGGGGAGAGGAGCACGCGCCATGGAGTGGTTCGTCGCACCCGACTACGGGCTGAGCCGACTGGTCTTCCAGCGGGCGCTGGCCGTCCTGTACCTCGTCGCGTTCCTGGGCGCGGCCCTGCAGTTCCGTGCGCTGATCGGGGAGCGCGGGATGCTGCCGGTGCCCCGCTTCGTGCGGCGGGTCGCCTTCCGTGACGCCCCGAGCGTCTTCCATCTCCGCTACTCGGACCGCTTCTTCGCCGCCTGGTCCTGGACGGGCTGCGCGGTGTCGGTGGCACTGATCGCGGGCCTCGACGGGCAGCTGCCGCTCTGGGGCGCGATGCTGCTGTGGCTGGTCCCGTGGGCCCTGTATCTGTCGATCGTCAACGTCGGCCAGACCTGGTACGCGTTCGGCTGGGAGTCCCTGCTCCTGGAGGTGGGCTTCCTCGCGGTCTTCCTCGGCAACGACGAGGTGGCGCCGCCGGTCGTGGTGCTGTTCCTGATGCGCTGGGTGCTGTTCCGCGTCGAGTTCGGCGCGGGGCTGATCAAGATGCGGGGCGATGCCTGCTGGCGGAAGCTGACCTGCCTCTACTACCACCACGAGACCCAGCCGATGCCGGGTCCGCTGAGCTGGTTCTTCCACCATCTTCCCCAGCCGTTCCACCGTATCGAGGTGGCCGCGAACCATTTCACCCAACTCGTGCTGCCCGTGCTGCTGTTCACCCCGCAGCCGATCGCGTCGGCCGCGGCGGCGCTGATGATCCTGACCCAGCTGTGGCTGGTCCTGTCCGGCAACTTCTCCTGGCTCAACTGGACGACGATCGTGCTGGCCCTGAGTGTGGTCGAGATCCCGAACACCGCGTCACGGGCCACCACGGCACCGCTCTGGTACGAGGTGGTCGTCCTCGCCGTCGCCGCCGGCCTGCTGGCTCTCAGCTACCGTCCGGCGCGCAATCTGCTCTCCCGGCGGCAGGTCATGAACCGCTCCTTCGACCCGCTCCATCTGGTCAACACCTACGGGGCGTTCGGCAGCGTCAGCCGGGTGCGTCACGAGGTGATCGTCGAGGGCACGGCGGACGAGGTGCCGCGGGAGGACGCGCGGTGGCGGGAGTACGAGTTCAAGGGCAAGCCGGGCGATCCGCGTTACTGGCCGCGCCAGTTCGCGCCGTACCATCTGCGGCTCGACTGGCTGATGTGGTTCGCGGCGCTCTCGCCCGGGTACGCCGGCGCGTGGTTCCCGGGTCTGGTGGAGCGGCTCCTGGAGAACGACCGTGACACGCTGCGGCTGCTGCGCCGCTCCCCGTTCCCCGCCGACGCGCCACCCCGCTTCGTCCGCGCCCGCCTCTTCCGCTACCGCTACACGACCTGGCGCGAACTGCGGGAGACGGGCGCGTGCTGGCACCGGACCTATGTGCGCGACTTCCTGCCGCCGACCCGGTTGGAGGGCATCGCCGAGCGGCGGATTCCGTACTAGGCCGGGCCGGTCGACGCTGTTTCCCCGATGTCCCGCGCCCGATCGGCGGGCCGGTGAGTCGGTGGGCCGGTGAGTCGGTGGGCCGGTGGATCAGACGCGGTAGACGCGGGTGGCGGTCCCGGCGAAGACCGCCTGGCGCTCGCTCTCGTCCAGGCCCGCCGTCACCTCCTCCGCCGTGCGGAGTACCTGGCCGTAGGTCGCGACGAGCGTGCACACCGGCCAGTCGGAGCCGAACATGATCCGGTCGGGGCCGAACGCCTCCAGGACCGTGTCGGCGTAGGGCCGCAGGTCGTCGGGCGTCCAGCGCACGGGGTCCGCCTCGGTGACCATCCCGGAGAGCTTGCACACCGTGTTGGGCAGCGCGGCCAGTTCACGGACGGCGCTCACCCAGGGGTCCAGGGCGCCGGTGGCGATCGGCGGCTTGCCCAAGTGGTCCAGCACGAAGGTAAGTCCGGGGTGTTGCGCGGCCGAGCGGGCACAGGCGGGCAGTTGGTGCGGCAGGACGACCAGGTCGTGGACGAGGCCCGCCTCCGCGACGGCGGCGAGTCCGCGCCGCACGTCCGGGCGGAGCAGCCATCCGGGGTCGCTCTCGCCCTGGACCTGATGGCGGACGCCTCTGAGATGACGGCCGCCGCGCATCTCCCGCAGCCGCGCGAGTTCGTCGGCGACGTCCGGCCGGGTCAGGTCCGTCCAGCCGACCACGCCCGCCACCAGCGGGCTCTCCTCCGCGAGGGCGAGGAGTTCCGGGGTCTCTTCGGCCACGGTGACCGTCTGCACGAGAACGGTGCGGTCCACACCGGCGGCCCCGGCGAGCGGTTCGAGGTCGGAGATTCCGAAGTCGCGTCGCAGGGGCTGGAGTTCGGGGCCGGTGATCCAGTCCTGGTCCCGGACCGACAGGTCCCAGACATGGTGGTGTGCGTCGACGGTCACGGCAGTTCCCGTACGGGGAGGGGTACGGCGTCGGACAGCAGGCCCTCCGCGCGCAGTTCCCGCCAGAAGTCCGGGGGCACCGGCGTCGCGAACTGCTCCGCGCAGTCCCGGACTTCCGCCGCCGAGCGGGCGCCCACCAGGACGCTCGCCACGGCCGGGTGGGCTGCCGGGAGGGCCAGAGCGGCGGCCCGCAGCGTGGAGCCGTGCCGTTCGGCGATCGCCTTCAGCCGCAGGGCTCGGTGCAGCAACTCCCGGGGCGCGGCGGCGTAGTTGTACGTCGCTCCCGGTCCCGGGTCCGCCAGCAGGCCCGAGTTGAAGGCGCCGCCGATGACCACGGAGGTTCCGCGGTCATCGGCGGCCGGCAGCAGCCCGGTGAGCGCGCGCTGGTCCAGGAGGGTGTACCGGCCCGCGCACAGCACCACGTCGACGTCCGTCTCGCGGACGAACCGGGTGAGCATCTCCGTCTGGTTCATGCCCGCGCCGATCGCGCCGACCACGCCTTCCGAGCGCAGCTTCTCCAGCGCGGGGTAGCCCTCACGGAAGGCCTGCTCGGCGTGGTCGTCGGGGTCGTGCAGGTAGACGACGTCGACGCGGTCGAGACCGAGCCGTTCGAGGCCGGCGTCCAGGCTCCGGCGTACCCCGTCGGCGCTGAAGTCCCAGACGCGGCGGTGCGTGGCGGGCACGGCGAAGCCGTCGGCCAGGTCGTCGCCGCCCGCGTCCACGGGCTCCAGGAGGCGGCCCACCTTGGTCGAGACGGTGTACTCGGCGCGGGGCCTGTCGCGCAGGGCCGCGCCCAGACGCCGCTCGGAGAGGCCGAGCCCGTAGTGCGGGGCGGTGTCGAAGTAGCGGATGCCGCTCGTCCAGGCGGCGTCGACGGCCTCGTTCGCCTGCTCGTCGGTGACCTCGGTGAACAGGTTGCCGATGCCGGCGGCGCCGAAGGACAGCCCGCTGACGGGGACGCCGCTGCGGCCGAGGGAGTTCACCGGCCCGCCGGGCGCGCCCGCAGCCCTTGCATGCCGCCGTCCACCGCGAGCGCGGTGCCGGTGGTGGAGCCGGACAGCGGGCTCGCCAGATAGGCGATGGCGCCCGCGACCTCCGGTGCCGTCACCAGGCGGCCGGTGGGCTGGCGGGCCTCCAGTGCGGCGCGCTCGACGGCCGGATCGGGGGCGGCGTCCAGGAGCCGGCCGACCCACGGGGTGTCCACCGTGCCGGGGTTGACGCAGTTGACGCGGATGCCTTCGCGGATGTGGTCGGCGGCCATGGCGAGGGTGAGGGAGAGGACGGCGCCCTTCGACGCCGAGTACAGCGCCCGCTGCGGCAGGCCCGCGGTGGCGGCGACGGAGCAGGTGTTCACGATCGCCGCGTGCGCGGATTCGCGCAGGTGGGGCAGGGCGGCGCGGGTCGTCCGCACGATGCCGAGGAGGTTGACGTCCAGGACCCGGTGCCACTCCTCGTCGTCGTTGTCCTCGACGGTTCCGCGGGCTCCGATGCCCGCGTTGTTGACCAGGACGTCGAGGCCGCCCAGCTCCGCGACGGCGGCGGCCACGGCCTGTCGCACGGAGGCGTCGTCGGTGACATCGGCGCGGTGGCCGGTCAGCGGCTTGTCGACGGACGACGGATCGAGGTCGAGGACGGCGACCCGGGCGCCGCGGGCGGCGAGGAGGTCGGCGGTGGCCCTGCCGATCCCGGAAGCTCCTCCGGTCACCAGTGCCCTGAGTCCGTCGAACTCCTGAGGGTCCGTCATACGGCATGTCCCTTCCGGTCGTTGGCTTTCGGCTGGGCGAGGTCGGCGGCCCAGAAGGCGCCGCCCGGGTAGGTGAACTCCGCGATGGACTCCGGCCGCATGGTGGCGGAGAAGCCCGGCGCGGTGGGTGCCGTGTAGTGGCCGTCGCGGATCACCACCGGTTCGGTGAAGTGCTCGTGCAGATGGTCGACGTACTCGATGACGCGGTCGACGGTGGTGCCGGACAGGGCGACGAAGTCGAACATCGAGAGGTGCTGGACGAGTTCGCACAGGCCCACGCCCCCGGCGTGCGGGCAGACGGGCACGCCGAATTTGGCAGCGAGGAGCAGGATGGCGAGGTTCTCGTTGACGCCGCCGACGCGGGCGGCGTCGATCTGGAGGACGTCGATGGAGCCCGCCTGGAGGAGCTGCTTGAAGACGACGCGATTCTGCGCGTGTTCGCCGGTGGCCACCTTGACGGGCGCGACCGCCGCGCGCACGACGGCGTGGCCGAGGATGTCGTCGGGGCTGGTCGGCTCCTCGATCCAGTACGGCCGGCACTCGGTGAGCGCCCGGGTCCAGGCGATCGCCTCGTCCACGTTCCAGCGCTGGTTGGCGTCGATCGCGATGCGGATGTCCGGGCCCACCGCCGCGCGGGCGACGCGGCAGCGGCGTACGTCGTCCGCCAGATCCGCTCCCACCTTGAGCTTGATCTGCCGGAATCCCCCGGCGACCGCCTCGGCGGCGAGACGGCTGAGCTTCTCGTCGCTGTAGCCGAGCCAGCCGGGCGAGGTGGTGTACGCGGGGAAGCCCTGTGAGCGCAGGGTCGCGGCGCGCCCCTCGGACCCTTCCCGGCCCCGGCGCAGCAGGTCCAGCGCCTCCTCGGGGGTCAGCGCGTCCGTGATGTACCGGAAGTCGATCTGTCCGACGAGCCAGGCGGGATCGGACTCCGCGAGCAGGCGCCACAGTGGCTTGCGGGCGCGCTTGGCGGCCAGATCCCACACGGCGTTGACGACGGCGCCGATCGCCATGTGCATCACGCCCTTCTCGGGTCCGAGCCAGCGTAGTTGGCTGTCGCCGATCAGGTCCCGGGAGAGGGAGCCGGGGTCGGCGCACAGCTCGTCGACGGACCGGCCGGTCACGTGCCCCCGCAGCGCGTCGATCGCGGCGACCTGGACCTCGTTGCCCCGCCCGATGGTGAAGGTGAAGCCGTGCCCCTCGGCTCCGTCGGCGGCGTCGGTGCGCAGGACGACGTACGCGGCCGAGTAGTCGGGGTCCGGATTCATCGCGTCCGAGCCGTCGAGCTCGCGCGAGGTGGGGAAGCGGATGTCGTAGGTGTCGACCGCGATGACACGAGCGGGGGTCGGGAACGTCGGGGACACGGAAGGCCTTTCGTCGGTCCTCGTCGGGCGTCGTCGAACAGGACGCGTGGCCGGAGGTCCCGCTACCGACCGGGACGAATGTCTATCAGACCGCTTGAGGCTCCGACAGGCGCCATGAGGCCGGTTCCGCGGACCCGGCCCCATGGGATCTGGCCCGCGGGGCCGGACGCGACCGGCCGAGCAGAGGCTTGCCCTCGCGGGGCCCGGCCCGACCGGCCTGCGTCGTGGGGTCGGCCCCCACGACGCAGGGGCGTCGGTCAGCCGCGCGTGAGTCGGAGCGTCACCAGCTCGAACGGGCGCAGCCGCAGGCTGATCCGGTCGCCGTCCCGCTCGGGCTCGGTCGCGTCGGCGAGCGGCCGCTCCAGCAGGTCCGTCACGGTGACCTCCCCGAGCGCGAACCCGGCCGTCAGCGTGGCCTTCGTACGGCCGCCGCGGGACTCGTGGAAGCGGACGACCACATCGCCGCTGCCGTCGTCGGCCAGTTTGACCGCCGTCACGACGACCGCGTCCTGGTCGACCGTGACCAGCGGCGCGACCTCCCGCGCGCCGGTCACCCGCCGCTCGGGCAGGTTGATCCGCCAGCCCTCGCGCACCGCGTCGCCGATGGCCGCGCCCGGCACCAGCGCGTGCCGGAAGCGGTGCAGTCCCTGGTCGGTCTCGGGGTCGGGGAAACGCGGGGCGCGCAGCAGCGAGACGCGCACGGTGGTGGTCGTCCCGGAGTCGCTGTCCCGCACGGTGCGGGTGATGTCGTGGCCGTACGTCGAGTCGTTGACCAGGGCGACGCCCCAGCCGGGTTCCTCGATGTGTACGAAGCGGTGGTTGCACGCCTCGAACTTGGCTGCCTCCCATGAGGTGTTGGTGTGGGTGGGCCGGTGGAAATGCCCGAACTGGGTCTCGGACGCGTACCGTTCGGCGTGCACGTCGAGCGGGAAGGCGAGCTTCAGGAACTTCTCGGTCTCGTGCCAGTCCACCTCGGTGTCGATGCCGAGGCACCGCTCCCCCGGGCTCAGCGACAGCACCTGGGTGACCCGCGACGCCCCGAACGACCGTACGATCCGGACGGACACGCCGTCCTCGGCGGGCACCATCTCGTCCACGTCGACCAGGTCGGTGACCGTGTTGCGGTAGAACTCGTCGACGTCCCAGGCGTCCCACATGTTCGGGAAGTCGGGGTGGATCTGGAGCAGGTTGGCGGCCCGGCCGGGCGCGATCGTCTCGCGCTCCGCTTCGCGGTCGTACGCCGAGACCACGAGCCCCCGCGCGTCGATCTCGACGCGCAGCAGGCCGTTGTCGAGGACGTGGCCGCCGCCGAGGCGCGGAGCGAGTCCCACCTCTCCGTCGACGCGCGGCACGGCGGCGCCGCCCGCCGGGACCCCGTCCCTGGTGTGCGGCGCCGAGTTGAACACGAGCGCCGTCGAGCCGTCCCCGGCCAGTGCGCGCTGGGCGGCGGCGATGACGGCGCCCAGCTCCTCGGCGACCCGTTCGTAGGTGCGGCGGGCCTCCCGGTGGACCCAGGCGATGGACGAACCGGGCAGGATGTCGTGGAACTGGTGGAGCAGAACCGTCTTCCACAGCCGGTCCAACTCCTCGTACGGGTAGGGGAATCCGGTCCGTACGGCGGCGGTCGCCGCCCAGAGTTCGGCCTCCCGCAGCAGGTGCTCGCTGCGCCGGTTGCCCTGTTTCGTCCTCGCCTGGCTGGTGAGCGTGGCGCGGTGCAGCTCCAGGTACAGCTCGCCGACCCACACGGGGGCGTCGGGGTATTCGGCCTCGGCCTTCTGGAAGAACTCCTCGGGGGTCTCCCACACCACGGTCGCGGAGCCTTCGAGGTCGCGCAGCCGGGCCGCCTTGGCGATCATCTCGCGGGTGGTGCCGCCGCCTCCGTCGCCCCAGCCGGTGGGGGCGAGGGAGTGCCGGGCGACGCCCTTGTCCTTGAAGTTGTTCGCCGCGTGGGCGATCTCGCTGCCCTTCATCGAGCAGTTGTAGGTGTCGACGGGCGGGAAGTGCGTGAAGATCCGGGTGCCGTCGATGCCTTCCCACCGGAAGGTGTGGTGGGGGAACTTGTTGGTCTGCGACCAGGAGATCTTCTGTGTCAGCAGCCACTTGGAGCCGGCCGCCTTGATGATCTGCGGGAGTCCGGCGGCGAAGCCGAAGGTGTCGGGCAGCCAGGCCTCGTCGTTCTCTACGCCGAACTCGTCGAGGAAGAACCGCTTGCCGTGCACGAACTGACGGGCCATCGCCTCCGAGCCGGGCATGTTGGTGTCCGACTCGACCCACATGCCTCCGGCGGGCACGAACCGCCCGTCGGCCACCGCCTTCTTCACCCGGGCCCAGACCTCGGGCCGGTGGTCCCGCACCCACGCCCATTGCTGGGCCTGGGACATGGCGAAGACGAAGTCGGGCTCGTCCTCGAGGAGCGCGGTCATGTTGGAGGTCGTGCGCGCCACCTTGCGGACGGTCTCGCGCAGCGGCCACAGCCACGCCGAGTCGATGTGCGCGTGCCCGACGGCGCTGATCCGGTGGGCCGACGGCACGGCGGGCGCCGCCAGGACGTCCCGGAGCCGCGAACGCGCCGCGTCCGCTGTGCTGTTGACGTCCTGGAGGTCCACCGCGTCCAGGGCTCGCTCCACCGCGCGCAGGAGGTCCCAGCGCCGCGCGGACTCCACCGGAAGCTCCGCCATCAGCTCGCCGAGGACCTCCAGGTCGTTGACGAGCTGCCACACCGTCTCGTCGAAGACGGCGAGGTCCATCCGCTCCAGTCGGTACTGCGGCTCGCTGCCCGCCGTCTCCTTGTCGCCCAACCGGGTGGGCAGGAAGGGGTGGTAGTCGAGGATCACCGGGTTGGAGGCGGCCTCGATGTGCAGGTGGACCCGCTCGCCGCCCTCGACCGGGGCGCCGATCCGCACCCACTGGTTGCGCGGGTTGAGGCCCTTCACGGGAGTGCCGTCGGGCCGGTAGACGAGGCCCTCGCACTGGAAGCCGGGCATGTTCTCGTCGAAGCCGAGGTCGAGCAGGGCCTCGACCGTCCGGCCGGCCCACGCCTCGGGAACGGTCCCGGTCACCCGGAACCAGCTGGTGCCCCACGGAGCACCCCAGCGCGCGCCCACCTCGATCGGTTCCGGCGCGGAGGCGAGCCCTTCGGCGACCGGGACGGGCTCGCCCGGCGCGTTCCACACCGCCACCTCCAGCGGTACGGACTCGGGATACACGGCCGGACGGATGCGTTCGTCCAGGACGCGCTTGAGGCGGGCCTCGACCAGGGTGCGGTCGTCATGCATATGAGTGCTCCGTGGGGTGAGGGGTGCGGGCTACCAGGTGTGGGTGGTCGTCGCGGGGGCGGAAACGGTGAACAGCTCCCCCACCGACCGCAGTTCGAACCGGGTGGCCGATTCGCCCTGCTCGGGGACGAGACCGCCGACGTAGACGGCGCGCTGGCAGGTTCCGCCGAGGAAGCGGCGGGTGCCGTCGGGGAGGATCCGGTACAGCTCGTAGTGGCGGGTGGCGCCCGCCGTCGCGTCGTCGTCCGGGCCGGGGGCGGCCTGCCAGGCGAGGCGCAGGTTGCCGCCCTCGGCGTCGGTGACCCGCAGGTCGGTGGGCGCGGCGGGGGTCTCGACCGCGTCCCGGACGGCGAGACCCCCGAGCCGCCAGCGCACCGGGGCTCCGGCGCCGGTCAGCCGGACGCCGAGGGCCCGTACGGTCCCCGACAGCCCGGTGAGCGGCACGGTCGAGGTCTCCCAGCCGTTGCCCGACGTCAGCGGGAAGTAGGTGTACGGGGGCGCCCCGCCGGCCGCGTCCGGGTCGGCCGTGGCGACGGCGAGTTCCAGGGACGCGTCGCCCGCGTCGGTGCGGTGGGTCAGCTCGACGACCGTGTCCGGGCCGAGCGGGAGCCGCGTCGCGTACAGGTCCAGGGTGGCCGGTGCGTCGAGGTCGCCGGAGACCAGGAGGCTGCTGCCGCCGCGCCAGGCGTCCGCGAAGTCGAAGGTGACCGAGGGTCGTCGGCCGGTGGTGCGAACGACCCAGCGGCGGGAGGGCAGCCGGTCCTGGAGGCCGAGGTGGTTCCAGGCGGCGCCGGAGGTCGCGGTGCCGTCCTCGTACCACTTCAGGCCGTGGCCGGTGTTGAAGACGCATCCGAACGGGAGGGAGGTGACGGTGGAGCGGTCGGCGACGGAGACGGCGGGCGCGCGCCACCGCGCCGTCGGGTCGGGTCGCGAGGGGTCGAGCGTCGCGCCGGTCCAGAACGCGTCGTCGGCGGCGTGGAAGTCGCCGGGTGTGCGGCTCGCGGGGAGGTGGTTGCGGGTCCACTCCGGCCGGTAGAAGCCGATGGAGGTGATGTGAGCCGTGCCGGCCGGCACGATGGCGTCCCAGTTCACGGAGGCGTTCGTGCCGTTCGCCTCGACGTCGACACCGGCCCACAACTCGTAGCGGTCGCGGCCGAGTTGCCGGGCGGTCGTCCCGGAGGAGGCGAGGCTGCTCCGGGACCAGCGGAAGTCGAGGAACAGGGAGTCGGCGGCCTGGAAGAACGTCTTGTTCTGGTTGTTCAGCGCCCCCTGCCAGCTCACCGTGCCGTTCACGGTCATCGCGTCGTACCAGGTGACGCGCTGCCCCTCGGCCGTGCCGAGCGCCTTCAGTTCGCGCAGGAAGCCGAGCATGTCCGTGGCGAGCGCGGCGTTCCCGCCGCCGGTCTCGGCGTTGACGAACCAGCCGTCGAAGCCGTACGCGGCGGCGACCGCGACGAGTCGCGCGGCGAGCGGGAAGTGCCCGGCGGAGTCCTTCTGCACCAGGTCGCGGGTCCACTGCAACTGGCCGCCGTAGGCGACGGGCGGCAGGAACACATTGCCGAGGACGGGGACGCCGTGGCGGTGGGCGGCGTCCACGATCGGCGCGTTGGGCGCGAGGATCAGTCCCTCGCCCGACGAGCCTCCCCAGAAGACGAGTTCGTCGATGTACGACCAGTGGGTGAGCGCGTAGTAGTCGGCGGTGCCCGAGCCCTGCGCGGGGTTGCCCGATGTCGGACCGAAGGAGACCAGGGACTGGACGCGGGCCTGGCCGGTGCGGGCCGTGGTGTTCGCGGGGACCGGGGTGAAGCGCGGGGCGAGCGGCACGGTGGCGGCGTTGAAGGCCAGGTCGGCGTCGCCGTCGGCGCTCCACGCCTTCAGGCTGCGCCAGGTGATGCCGGTGCCCGGGGTGCCCGAGGGCAGCGAGTCGGGGTACCAGTAGGAGGCGTACGGCTGGAGGTCGCGGGCGGCGGCCGTGGCCGTGCCCGGCAGGCCGGGGACGAGTCCCGCGGCGGCGCCGGCTCCGGCGAGCAGGACCGTTCGTCTGCTGAGGTTCACTGTGTGCTCCGTATCGTTGGGGGACGGACTACGGTGCTGGGGTCACGCGGTGGCCTGACCCGGTGTGACGACCTCGGTGATGCCGCGTGCGACGAGGTGTTCCTTGTCGGCGGCGCGGCTCGCGAGGACAGTGGTGGGACGGACCCCGTCGGCGGTGAGCCGGGCGAAGGCCTCGAAGACGGGGCCGCCCGGGGCGCAGACCGATCGGCCCGGCGCGGTGTCGACGACCAGGGCGGTGGTCCGCGCGGCGGGTGCGCCGGGGCGGCCCTGTCGGACGATCTTCGCGATGCTCTCCCCGGCGGGCTTGGTCTGCCGGTCGTTGGTCAACAGGCCGAGACCGTATTCGAGTTCGGGGAAGTCGGCGAGGTCGCGGCTGACGTCGTGCGAGCACCACCAGGTCACGCCCCACAGGTCCGGGCAGTCCAGGGCGTTCGCGATGGTCGCCTCGGTGAAGGCGGCCGCGTGCTCGGCGGGGATCAGCGGGGCCGGAGCGCCGACCTCCTGGAGCCAGACCGGCCGGTGCGGGTCGTCCGCCCAGGCCTTGGACAGTTCGATCAGGTAGGCGGCGTGGTGCTCGGTGGCGACGCCGGTACGGCCGTGACGCTGTGCCGTCCCGTTGAACACCCACGAGTGCACGGCGGTCATGGCGCCGAGCCGGGCGGAGTGCTCGGGCGTGAACGGCTGGTCGTCCTGGTACCAGGCGGCGTCGTAGGAGGCGTGCAGATGGGTCCTGCCCGGGGCGCCCTCCTCGCAGGCGGCCAGCAGGCGGCACAGCCACTCCTCGGCCTGGCCGGCCGTGATGCGGTCGGGGTCGGGGTGCGGTCCGGCCGCGAACTGGTTGACCTCGTTGCCGATCGTCATCCCGATGAAGTTCGGCCGGTCGGCGAGGGCTCCGGCCAGGGTCCGCAGGTACCTGGCCTCCGCCCCGACCACGTCCGGATCGGTGAAGATGTTCCGGCGGTGCCAGGTCTGTGTCCAGGCCGGCAGGAAGTCGAAGCTCGACAGGTGTCCTTGCAGACCGTCCACGTCGACGTCGAGGCCCCGCTCACCGGCCGCGTCGGCGAGCGCGACGAGCTGCTCGACGGCCCTCGGGCGGATCAGCGTCCGGTTGGGCTGGAAGTAGGGCCACAGCGGGAAGACCCGGATGTGGTCCAGGCCGAGCGCGGCGATGGAGTCGAGATCGGCGCGTACGGAGTCCAGGTCGAAGTCGAGCCAGTGGTGGAACCACCCGGCACTCGGGGTGTAGTTGACGCCGAAGCGCACGGCAGGAGGCATGCGGGATCCTCGCGAATCGGAAGTACGGGAGTGCGGAGGCGCGGAGTACAGGGGTGCCAAGTACGGAGGTGCCAAGTACGGAGGTGCGAAGTACGGAAGTGGGAAGTTCGGAGGTGCGAAGTTCGCAGGTGGGCGTCAGCCCTTCACGGCTCCCTCGCCCACACCGCGGAAGAAGTACCGCTGAAGACAGGCGAAGAGGGCGATCAGCGGCGCCACGGCGATGATCGTGCCCGCGGCGACGAGCCGTTCGTCGTTGGCGAAGGTGCCGTGCAGATAGTTGAGCCCGATGGTCAGGGTGAACTTCGACGGATCACTGAGCACGATGAGCGGCCACAGGAAGTCGTCCCAGGCGCCCATGAAGGCGAAGATCGCGACGACGGCGAGGGTGCCCTTCACCGAGGGCAGCGCGATCCGCAGGAACCGCTGCCAGACGTTGGCGCCGTCGACGAAGGCGGCCTCCTCGATCTCGTAGGGGAGGTTGAGGAAGGCGTTGCGCATCAGCAGCACGTTCATCGCCCCGATGCAGCCGGGCAGGACGACCCCGATGAGCGTGTTGTTCAGGCCGAGCTCCCGCATGGTCGTGAACTGCGCGATGATGATGCCTTCGACGGGCACCAGCATGGCGAGGACGAAGACCAGGGTGGCCACGCGTCGGCCCCGGTAGCGCAGCCGTGCCAGGGCGTAGCCCGCGAGTGCCGAGCCGACGCAGTTGATGACGACGTTGGCGCCGGCGACCTTGAGCGAGTTGAGGGCGTAGTCCCAGACCGGGATGGTGTCGGCGACCCGCCGGTAGTTGTGCAGGGTCGGGTGGCCGGGGAGGAATGTCGGCGGCGAACTGAAGATGTCCTCGGTCGGCCCCTTGAGCGAGGTGGACAGCTGCCACAGGAAGGGGCCGACGGTGAGGGCGAGGACGGCGACCAACAGCAGGTAGCGCAGGGCGAGTTCCCAGGCGCGGACACGGTGTCCGTGTTCGTCGGTGACACGGCGGCGGGGCGGGCGCTCCGCCGCCGGTCGCCGCTCGGCGGAACGCACCTTCTCCAGCACGCTCACGCTCCCTCCTTCCGGTCGGCGCGCAGCACGAGCAGCATGAGCGCGACGGTGACGACGAAGACGACGACCGAGATGGCGGACGCGTAGCCGACCCGGCCGGTCAGTCCGGTGCCGGTGCGCTGGACGAGCATGACGAGGGTGGTGTCCTCGCCCGCCGGACCGCCGTCCGGGCCCGCCATCAGGTACACCTCGGAGAACACCTTGAAGGCGGCGACCGAGGAGAGTGCGCCGACCAGCACCATGGTGGAGCGGACGGCGGGCACCGTGACCGTGAGGAAGCGGCGTACCGCGCCCGCGCCGTCGACCGACGCGGCCTCGTGCAGTTCGCGGGGCACATGGGCGAGCGCGGCCAGGTAAATGATCATGTAATAGCCGAGGCCCTTCCAGACCGTGACGGCCATGGCGCTGAGCAGGAGCAGCCACTGGTCGCTGAGGAAGCCGACCTTGCCGACCCCGATCGCCTCCAGCAGCGCGTTCACCACCCCGCGCTCGTCGAGGAGCCACACCCAGATGAGTCCGACCACGACGATCGAGGCGACGACCGGGGTGTAGAAGGCCGACCTGAAGAAGGTGATGCCGGGGATGTTCTTCTGGACGAGGAGTGCGAGCAGCAGCGGCAGCACGACGAGGGCGGGGACGACCCCGAGGACGTACAGCGTGCTGTTGCGCAGTCCGGTCCAGAACATCTCGTCGTGCAGCAGTTCCCGGAAGTTGGCCAGGCCCACGAACTCGCCGGGGATCAGGGTGCGGCGGTCGGTGAAGGCGTTGATCACCGTCGAGACGAACGGATACAGGATGAAGACGCCCACGACCAGGAGTCCTGGGGCGGCGAAGAGCCATGGGCTGGTGACCAGTTGACGTCGCACCCGGGTGACGGGCCGCCGCCCCCGGGCACCTTCTCCCCGCCCCCGGCCTCCGGGTGGCCGCCCGCGGGTGGGAGGCCGGGGTTCCCGCACGGTGCTGGAAGAGCTCGCCATGTCCGCTCAGCCCTGCTGCCGAAGGAGGGTGTCGCAGGCCTTGACAGCGTTGTCAAGAGCCGATTTGGGGCTCTCCTTGCCCTGGAGCGCCTTGGCCACCTCGTTGCGCAGCGCGGTCTTCATCTGCTCGCTGAACAGGACCGGCGTGTAATTGACCGCGTTCTTCAGCGACTTGGCGGCGGCGATCCGTACCCGCGTCACGTCGGTGCCGTCCTCGTCGGTGAAGTACGGGTCGTCCAGGGAGCCCGCGGTGCTCGGGAAGATCGCGACCTTCTTGGCGAAGGACATCTGGTTCCGCGCGTCGGTCACGAAGTGCGCGAAGGCGACCGCGGCCGGCGTGTGCTTGGTGCGTGAGTTGACCATCACGCCCATCACGTACATGTTCACCTTGCCGGTGCTGGTGATCTGGTCCGTGATGCCGATGTTCTTGTAGAGGTTCGGCGCCTGCTTCTTGAAGTTGCCGAGGTCCAGCGCGCTACCCGGGTTCATGGCGACGGCGCCGGTCAGGAACTTCTTGCCGGACGACTCCGGGGTGGCGGTCAGCGCCTGCGCGTCGAGCGCCTTGGCGTCGTACAACTCCTTGTACTCGGTGAGGAGTTCGACCCCCTTGGCGTCGTTGAAGGAGAACGCGGTGCCCTCCTTGTTCATCAGCTCGACGCCGTAGCGGCCGAAGTCCTCGACGGTGGGCACGTTGGCGAGGGTGGCGACCTTGCCGTCGCTCTTCGTCGCCAACCGGAGTGCGTCCGTGAAGAGTTCGTCATACGTCGTCGGCGGCTCGGCGGGGTCGAGGCCGGCCTTCGCGAAGAGCGACTTGTTGTAGAACAGCGGCCCGGTGTTGAGGTACCAGGGGAAGGCGTACGTGCCGGTCATGCCGGGGATCTGGTGGCTGGCCCAGGCGCCGTCCAGGTACTCCTTCTTGTACTGGGCGGCCGACTTGTCGAGGTCGAGGGCGAGACCCGCCTTGGCGAGCGGTGCGACGAGGTCGGGCGAGACGTTCACGACGTCGGGCAGGGTGCCGCCCGCCGCGTCCGCGCTGATCTTGTCGGCGTAGCCCTCGGCGGGCTGGTCGATCCACTTCACGTGGGTGCCGGGGTACTTCTTCTCGAAGTCGGCGATCACCCCCTCGAAGTACGGCTTGAAGTTGGCCCTCAGGTTCCAGGTCTGGAAGGTGATGTCGCCCTCGACCTTGCCGGAGGCGTCCGTCGATCCGCCACCGTCGTCACCGGAGCCGCAGGCGCTCAGCGGCAGGACGAGGGCGACGGCGGCGGCGACAAGTGCTCTGCGGGGTATGGGCACGGTGACACGGCTCCCTTGCTGCGTCGGCAGATGGTGGCGCCAGCGACCTTGCCCGGCGAGCTTCGGGGAAGTCAATGCATTCGTACCTACTAAAGGAATCCGCGCAACATTAGTACAGGTCAGAGCATCATCAACACGTACTTGCACAGGATCACTAATGCGCTTTAGGCTTCCACCACTCAAGCGCATTAGTGCGCGGCCTGGAGAAATTGAGGAGCCACGACGTGCCAGCCAGACGGTCCCCCGCGCGCCGGCCGACGATGAAGGACATCGCGCGGCGCGCCGGGGTCTCCGAGAGCGCGGTCTCCTTCGCGCTCAACGACCGGCCCGGGGTCTCCGAGGTCACCCGCGACCGGGTGCGCCGGGTCGCGGAACAGCTCGGCTGGCGGCCCAGTACGGCGGCGCGCCAGCTGTCCGGCGAAGGCGCGGCCACCGTCGGTCTGGTGGTGGCGCGCCCCGCCGACACCCTGGGTGTGGACTCGTTCTTCCTCCAGCTGATCTCGGGCATCCAGGAGGTGCTGGCGGAGCGTCATCTCGGGCTGCTCTTCCAGGTGGTCGAGGACGTGGACGCCGAGTGCGCGGTCTACCGGCGCTGGTGGGCCGAGCACCGCGTGGACGGTGTGCTGGTCGTCGACCCCCGCGTCGACGATCCGCGTCCGGGTCTCCTCGACGAGCTGGGGCTGCCCGCCGTGGTCATCGGCGGGGCGCCGGACGCCCGGCATCCCGGACTGTCCACGGTCTGGGCGGACGACGCGGGCGCGATGGCCGCGGTCGTCGACGAGCTGTACGCCCTGGGCCACCGCCGGATCGTGCACATCGCCGGCCTGCCGGGGCTCGCCCACACCGAGCGCCGCATCGTGACACTGCGGGCGGAGGCGGAGCGGCGGGGTCTGGCCGAGGTCCGCTCGGTGACCACGGACTACTCGGACGCCGAGGGCGCCGCGGTCACCCGCCGCGTACTGGAGGGCGCCGGCCCGCCGAGCGCCCTCGTCTACGACAACGACATGATGGCCCTCGCCGGTGTCGCCGCCGCGACGGAGCTGGGCTTCACCGTCCCGGGTGACGTGTCCGTCGTCGCCTGGGAGGACTCCCCGCTGTGCCGCATGGTCAGGCCGTGGCTGTCCGCGCTCTCCCGGGACACCGTCGAGTTCGGCCGCACGGCGGCCCAGGAACTGACCGCGCTCCTGGACGGCGGCCCGGCGCGGACTGTCCGGGTCCCGGTGCCACGGCTGATCGAACGGGAGAGCACCGGGCCGTACGGGGTGTGACGAAGGCTTTCATCGGGTGCCTGGTGGATCGCCGGTCCACCAAACGCCACTAATGGGGCACATGGCGCCGGTATTCGACCAAGCCATCGGATGACTTCCCGTGTCGCGCGGGCCGGTGCGGGGCATCGGCCGGCGCCCGTGTGAAAGTCCGGGACGAGCGGACCGCATGTCCGGGGCCGACGGCTCTCGACGCGGCGCCCCACCTCCGGGCAGAGTGCTCCTCGTAACTACTCGCCAGTACGACAGCAGTGAGGAGCGCCCGTGACCACCTGGGTCGGCCGGACCGCCACCGAGATCGCCGCAGCCGTACGCGAGAAGCGGGTCACGCCCCGCGAGGTGGTGGCCGAACACCTCGCGCGGATCGAACGGCACGACGGCCGCGTCGGCGCCTTCCGTACGGTCCGCGCCGCGGCCGCCCTCGCGGAGGCCGACGAGCTGGCGACGAGGGATCTGACCCAACTCCCCCTCGCGGGTGTGCCCGTGGCGGTCAAGGACAACCTCGCGGTGCGCGGCGAGTCGAACCGCAACGGCTCCGCAGCGACCCCGGACACGCCCGCCGGCGAGGACCACGTCACCGTGGCCCGGCTGCGTGCCGCGGGCGCCATCGTGGTGGGCCTGACGAACGTGCCCGAGCTGTGCGTCTTCGGCACCACGGAGGGCGTGCACGGCAACGCCCGCAACCCCTGGGACCTGACCCGCACGGCGGGCGGCTCCTCGGGCGGCAGCGCGGCGGCGGTCGCGGCCGCAATGGTGCCGATCGCGCTCGGCAACGACGGGATGGGCTCGCTGCGCATCCCCGCCGCCAACTGCGGCCTGGTCACCCTGAAGCCCGGCCATGGCGTGGTCCCCGCGGGGATCGGTCACGGCGACTGGTTCGGCATGTCGGAGAACGGCCCGCTCGCCACGACGGTCGAGGATGCCCGGCTGATGTTCTCCCTCCTCGCGGACATCGAGCCGGCACCGCCGGCGGAGCCCGTCACCCGCAGGATCGCCCTCTCGGTACGCAGCCCCCTGGCCGGCATCCACGTCACCCGGCCGTATACGAGCGCGGCCCGGGAGGCCGCCGCCCTGCTGGCCGAAGCCGGTCACCAGGTGCGGTCCGCGAACCCGCCGTACCCGCTCTGGCTGAGCACGACCTCGCTCGCGCACTGGACGGCGGGCACCGCGGTGGACGCCGAGGATCTCGACCCGCGCCGACTGGCCCGGCGCACCCGGGTGCACGCCACGGTCGGACGCCGTTTCGTGGCCGGGGTACGCAAGGGGACACGCCGCGAACAGTTGCGCGGCCGCCTGGCGCCGTTCTTCGCGGAGCACGACGTGCTGCTCACCCCGGCGCTCGCCCGGCGCAGTCCCGCCTCCGTCGACTGGCACAAGCGGGGCTGGCTGCGCAATGTTCTGGCCAACACCAACTACTCGCCGATGACTCCGCCGTGGAACCTCACCGGCTGGCCCGCGATGTCGGTCCCGTTCGGGACGCTGCCGAACGGCACCCCCTGCGCCGTCCAGCTCGTCGGCCTGCCCGGCTCCGAGGCGGCGCTGCTCGATGTGGCCGGGCAGTTGGAGGTTCTGCACCCGTGGCGGCGCACCGCTCCGCTCGGGTAGGACCGCCGTTCGGATCATGGCGCGAACGCGGGGTCCCGGTCCGGGGCTGAAGCCCAACTCGCCCACGGCGCGCGGCACATGACGTGCGGATCAGCCGACCGTGCGGGCGCGCTCACGGGCGTGCTCACGGACGTCCGGCACATTGCCGAGGATGGTGGAGGCGCGCGGAGCACGGGTCTCCCGGGCGGGGTCGATCCGGTGCCGGAAAGGCCGGAGCCGCGGCCGGTCGTCGGCCGCGGCTTCTCCGATCAGCATGGGCGCGGTTCCGGCACGCCCATGCCGTCAGCTGTCGCGATGGATCCTGGCGCCGGTCAGTCGACGCTGGGCAGGATGTGCGGTTCGGCGAGGTCGTCCTCGTAGCCCGCGAGGCGGATGGGGGCGGACCTGGCCCACACGTCCAGGCTGCCGAGCTTGGTGTCGGACCCACCGCCCGAGCGCTCCGTGTGTTCCTTGGGGCGCTGATCGCGATTCGTCTTCTCTGGTGTCACCGCGCACTCCTTATGTGTCGGGTAACCCTCGGGACATACGGCACGGTACGCGCCGTTCACCTGACGTCCGCTCGGGTCTGAGTCGAAGCAGTTAGGGACGCGGTGGCGCCGGTAACTCGTGTGAGAGCAGGCCGTGGTGACCGGCTTGTCCCGGGACGGACCGTGGGTGTGGGTGGAACCCAGTAAGGCTGCCCGTCGGCTACAGAGTACCCAAATGAGCGGACCCCTGCTCGATGGGGCTGAAAACTTGAGGTTACTGTCACACGTCATCCAGGACTCATCAGGCCCCGATCTGCGGCGATTTGAAACATGATGCCCTGTTCGCCACCACCCATTCGGCTCAATATCGCCCCTGGGCGGGCCATCGGGACCGGCCACGGGTATGCCTGAAGTCACTGCCGGCCGACGGACGTCGCGCGCATCCGCCAGGAAGGCGGCACGCAGTTCAGGTCCCGTTGGCCGGTTCGCAAGGAGGCCATGATCTGCTGGCGCCCGGCAACGGCTTTTCTCGCGGGAGGACTGACGCATGGAGCTGCGCAGCGTCGAGGAGCTGATGGATCTGCTGCACGCCTGCCGGGGCGCGTGGGACACCCCGGACTGCAGCGGCGACCCCGTAGACCTGCACGATCATGCGCTGCAGACCGCCGCGCTGCTGCGCCGCGGCCATCCCAGCGACAAGGAACTCCAGGTCGCGGGCCTGGTGCACGACATCGGGCATCTGCTCAGGCCGGGTGACGACGCCGGGCACGCCGACCACGCGGCCGACGCCGTACGGCCGCTGCTCGGCGAGCGGGTCTCCCGCCTCGTACGCCTGCATGTGGCGGCGAAGCGCTATCTGGCCACCACGTCGCCGGGCCGCGGCCTGTCCCCGCAGAGCGCGCTCACCCTGGACGCGCAGGGCGGCGTGATGGCCCCGCGCGAGCTGGCCGCGTTCGAGCACGACCCGCTGGCCGAGGACGCGGTGACCCTGCGGCAGGCGGACGACGCGGGCAAGGTGGTCGGCCTGCACGCCGGGGTCATGGAGGACTGGCGCACGGTGCTGGAGCTGGTGGCGGAACGACACGCGCGCCTCGGGGCCGTGGACTGACGGCAGCCGCGCCCCGGATCGCTCGCCCGCTCACCGACCTCCGCCGTCTCGCTCGCGAGGGCAGCCGATCAGGAGAGTCGCGCGGGAGAATCGCGCCACGGCGCTCGTCGTCGTGTCCTTCGGGTGCCTGCGGTCGCCGCCGAGGCCTGTCGGCTGACGGTCCGTCATGAGACGGTACGCGGATGATGTCGCCGTACGGGATCGAGGGCAGGGCCGCCATCGTCACCGGGGCCTCGCGCGGGATAGGCCTCGCCGTAGCCGAGGCGCTCGCCGGAGCGGGCGCACGGGTGTGCGTGACGGCGCGGGATCCGGACGCGGTACGGAGCGCCGCCGAACAGGTCGGCGGCATCGGGCTCGCGGGTTCCGTCGCCGACGCGGCGCATCTGACGGAGCTGACCGCGCTGACGCTCCGCACGTTCGGGCGCGTCGACATCGTGGTCAACAACGCGGCGACCAACCAGCCCTACGGCCCCCTCATGGACGCCGACCCGGAGCGCTGGCGCGACGCGTTCACCGTCAACGTCGAGGCGCCACTGCGGCTGGTGCAGTGCGCCTGGCGGGCCTGGATGGGCGAGCACGGCGGGGCCGTGGTGAACGTCTGCACGGAGGGCGCGGGACACGTCGGGCCGCGGGTCGGCGCGTACGGCACCAGCAAGGCCGCCCTGCTCCATCTGACCCGGCAGCTGGCCGGGGAGCTGGCCCCGAAGGTGCGGGTCAACTCGGTCTCCCCCGGTCTCGTCCGCACTGAGATGGCCCGCTTCGTGTGGGAGGACTCCGAGGACGAGCTGGGCGCCGGGCTCCCGCTCGGCCGCATCGGGCGGCCCGAGGACGTCGCCCGCGCCGTGACCTGGCTGGCGTCCGACGCGGCGGAGTGGATCACCGGTGCCGACCTGCTGGTCGACGGGGGAACGCGGGTGCGGGCGGCGTACGCGGGCTCCCCCGCCCACGCCGTCCACGAACGCCTCCGGACACGGACACCCGACGGCTGACCGCCTCCCCGCAACCCCGGTCCTCGTCACCACTTGCCGGGCGCGTAGTCCTTCATGAAGACGCCGTACAGGTCCTCGCCCTGTTCACCGCGAACGATCGGGTCGTACACACGGGCCGCTCCGTCGACCAGGTCGAGCGGGGCGTGGAAGCCGGCGTCGGCGAGGCGCAGCTTGTCGTAGTGCGGGCGCTCGTCGGTGATCCAGCCGGTGTCGACCGAGGTCATCAGGATGCCGTCGGTCTCGAACATCTCCTGGGCGCTGGTGCGCGTCACCATGTTGATGGCGGCCTTGGCCGCGTTCGTGTTCGGGTGGCCCGCGCCCTTGTAGCCGCGGCTGAACACGCCCTCCATCGCCGAGACGTTGACGACGTACGCGCGCTTGGCGGGCGCCTTGCTCGCGGCCTCGGCCATCAGCGTCCGCAACTTGCTGATCAGGATGAACGGCGCGGTGTAGTTGCACAGCTGGGTCTCGAGCAGCTCCACCGGGGAGATCTGCTCGATGGTCTGCACCCAGGTGTTGCTGTCGACGACGTCGGGGACCAGGCCGCCCGCGTCGATGGCCGTGCCGTCACGGTGCCGGACCACACTGGCGTTGCCGGCGACGAGGGCGAGGTCGGCCACCTTCTGGGCGTCCAGTCCGCTGACGCCGACGGGCAGCGCGGTCAGACCGTCGACCGCGCCGGAGTTGAAGGCTCCGATGACGTCGTGGGCGGGCAGTTCACCGGCCGGCAGCGGGGCGCTCTCGCCCTCGACGAGCGCGGCGTAGGCGGAGGGCAGCCGGCGCACGGTCTGTGTCGCGTTGTTGATCAGGATGTCGAGCGGGCCCTGCTCGGCGACCCGGTCGGCCAGGGCCACGGCCTGGGCCGGGTCGCGCAGGTCGATGCCGACGACCTCCAGGCGGTGCATCCAGTCCGCCGAGTCGTCCATGGCCTTGAAGCGGCGGATGGCGTCCTTCGGGAAGCGGGTGGTGATGGTGGTGTGGGCACCGTCACGCAGCAGGCGCAGCGCGATGTACATGCCGATCTTGGCGCGGCCGCCGGTGAGCAGCGCCCGCTTGCCGGTGAGGTCGGCGCGGGCGTCGCGGCGGGAGCGGTTCAGGGCGGCGCAGTCCTGGCAGAGCTGGTGGTAGAAGTAGTCGACCTCGACGTACCGCGCCTTGCAGGTGTAGCAGGAGCGCGGGCGCTGGAGTATCCCCGCGATCTTGCCCTCCTCCGTCACCGACGACGGCAGGAGGCCCTCGGTCTCGTCGTCGATGCGCTGGGCGGAGCCGGTCGCGGTGGACTCGGTGACCTGCTTGTCGTGGGCCGTCTTGGCGGCGCGGCGCTCCTGGCGGCGGCGCTGCTTCACCGTCCGGTAGACGCCCGCGGTGGCGCGGCGCACGGCGATGGCGTCGGGGTGGTCGACGTCGATCTTCTCGAGTTCGTCGAGCACGCTGAGGCAGACGGCCAGCCGCTCGGGGTCGATACCGGGACCGAACGCGACGGCCGCCACATCTGTCGTGTCCACGGCGGGGGTCGCCCGGCCGTCCTCTGTCACCGTCATCGCTGCCGTTCCTCGGGTTGTGCGCCGCGTTCGAAACCGCGCTCGCTTTCGAAGGCGGAATTTTACGGACCAATCGCGCGCGGCACCAAACCCGTGGTGATCATGGCGTGCAGGCGATGATCAGCGCGCGCACCTCCTCGGTCAGGGAACAGGCCAGCAGATCGAGGTCCGGCACGGCTTCCGCGTCGGCCACGAGCCCGTAGTGAACGCTTCCCCGGTAGGTCGAGACGGCCACCGCGAGGGCCTGGCCGCGGGCCAGCGGGGCGAACGGATAGACCTCGGTGAGCGGGCAGCCGCCGAGCTTCAGGCCGAGGCTGGGCAGGGGCACGCTGGTGACGAGGATGTCGAACAGCAGCCGGGCGGCCTGGCCCACGACCGGGCCGCCGAGCCGGTGCCCGAGCGGTGGAACGTGGTCGGCGAGCAGGGCGACGGCGCCCGCGCCCCGGTTGGGTCCCGCGTCCTTGTTCCGGTCCATGGCCGTCCGCACGGCACGCAGCCGGCCGAGCGGGTCCGGGTCGTCGACGGGAAGCCGTATCAGGTAGCCGGAGAGCCGGTTGCCCTGAGGGTGCGCGGTACGCGGGCGGCGCCTGGAGACGGGGATCAGGGCGCGCGGGGAGACCCCCTCGCTGCCGTCACCGCGTTCGTCGAGCCAGCGGCGCAGGGCGCCCGCGACGACGGCGATCAGGACGTCGTTGACGGTGCCGCCGACGGTCTTGCGGACGACGTGCACCTCGTCGAGGTCGATGATCACACCGGCGGTGCGCCGGGTGCCGGTGGGCTCGGAGGTGAGGGCGGGCGAGGACTGCACGCCGAGTGTGGCGCGGGCCACCGAGGTGCCGATGTCGAGGGCGCGGCCCACGTCGGAGAGGGTGCCGCGGACGAGGCCGGGCAGCTTGCGGACGTCCGGGAAGAGCCCGCGGGGCGGCTCAGCGGGGCGCGGGCGGGGCTCCGGCAGGTCCATCGGGTCCATGATGGCGGCGGCGAGCATCAGCGCCCTGAGCCCGTCGGCGAGGGCGTGGTGGAACTTGAAGAGCACCGCGAAGGACACGCCGTCCTCGCCGGGCAGCACATGCGCCTCCCACGGTGGGCGGCCGCGCTCCAGCGGGCGCTCCATCAACCGGCCGGCCTCGGCGTGGAAGTCGGCGGTCGGGGCGTGCAGCAGGACGTGGTCCAGCGGCTCGAAGTCGGGTGCGGGCTCGCGGGCCGCACTGCCGAAGGCGAGGGGTGCCAGCGGCTGCCACACGTCACGGATCCTCATGCGCAGCCCGGGGACGGCGGCGGCGCGGGCCGCGAGCAGGTCGGCCGCGTGGGCGCCGGCGGTGGGCGAGTGCGCGGCGAAGACGCCGAGGGCTCCGAGATGCATCGGATGCCGGTCGGACTCGATGTTCCAGAAGGCCAGGTCGAGTGGTGCGAGGAGGTCGGAGATCAAAGGCTTGCTCTCGCGTCGACGACGGGTGAACTTGCAGTCAAACCCGGACTGGTGATTACGGTCAAGTACGATCAAGTTACGCACAGTTAACAGCGGATTAAGTCCCGCCCCTCGGAGGAGGGACGGGACTCGCTCAGCTCAGGACACGCCGGGTGTCATTTCAGGACCGGGGGCGCCGCCGAGGCCGCCGTTCCCCACTCGGACGGCTCCGAGCCGACCGTGAATTCGAGGGAGCGGACACCCCGCAGCGTGCCAGTCGTCAGATACGTACGGTCGTACGACGATCCGTCCACGCGGGCCGACTGGATGTACCGGTCGGTGTCCGAGGTGCCCGGCGTCGTCACCGTCAGGGCGCGCAGCGGGTAGTAGCGCCGGTCGAGCGTGAGGTCGACCCGCTCGAACACGGGCGTGGACAGGCCCCAGGTGTCGTAGCCGGGCTGCACCGGGAAGATCCCGATGGACGACAGGACGTTCCAGGCGGACATCGTGCCGAGGTCGTCGTTGCCGGTCATCCCGGTCGGCGCGTCCGTGAACAGGGTCAGCGCCGCGTGCACGACGTCGGTCGTCTTCCACGGCTGGCCGGTCGAGAGGTAGGTGTACGGGGCGATCAGGTCGGGTTCGTTCTGCGGGTTGTACTTGTCCGCGTTGTAGTAGGCGTACGGGCCGTTGACCCACACCTCGCGGGCGGTCTTCACGGGGTCCTTCAGCAACTGCCCGTAGGCGAAGAACGAGTCGAGCCGGTCGTTCGCCGCCTGCTTGCCGCCGATCAGATCGACCATGCCCGGCAGGTCCTGCGGCACGAGCCACTGGTACTGCCAGGACGTGCCCTCGTGGAAGCCCTCGCTCAGGGCCGGGTCCGCGGGTCCGGTGAAGGCTCCGGAGGCGTCCCGCGCGCGGAAGAAGCCGGTCGAAGGGTCGTGGATCGCGCGGTAGTTCTGGGACCGCGCCAGATAGCGCGCGGCGTCCGCGTCGTGGCCCAGATCCCGGGCCATCGCGCCGAGCATGGCGTCCGACAGAGCGTACTCCAGGGTGGTGGACGCGCCGTGGTCGTAGTCCGAGTCGCCGGGCTTCGCGTGCGGGCGGCCCTTGACGTACGGCGCGAAGCCGTTCGCGATGTACTCCCTGTTCGCCTCGCGCCCCACCGCCGGAGAGTCTGCGGGCGGCACGCCGTCGGCGTTCTTCTTCAGCGCGCGGTAGGCGCGCTCGGCGTACCCGCCGGCCCCCTTGAGCAGCCCCTGCTGGTAGGCGTTGGTGAGGAACGGGGTGACCGGGTCGCCGGTCATGATGTTCGTCTCGACCGTGCCGTAGCCCCATTTGGGCAGCCAGCCGCTCTCCTCGTCGATCCTGATCACGGAGATCGCCATGTCACGCGCCTCGCGCGGCGCGAGCAGGGCCAGCAGCTGCGACTGGGTGCGGTAGGTGTCCCACAGCGACCAGTTCTGGTAGTACGTGAAGCCCTTCGTGCGGTGGATCCGCCGGTCCCAGCCGGTGTAGCGGCCGTCGGCGTCGCTGCCGATGTTGGGCGCGAGGAAGGACCGGTAGAGCGACGAGTAGAACGTACGGCGCAGGGTGTCGGTGCCGCCCTTCGCGCGTACGTCGTCGAGCCGGTCCTCCCAGGCGCGGTGCGCGGCGCCGCGGACCGCGTCGAAGGAACGGCCGCCCTCGGAGCGGAGGTTGACGGCCGCGCCGCGGGCATCCACGTACGAGAGCGCGGTGGTCGCCTCGACCGTACGGTCCTTGGTGGTGTCGAAGCGCACGAAGGCGCCGGAGCGTCCGGTGGCGCCGGCCGTCTCCTGGGAGCCCTCGGTGACGGTGTCGCCGTTCCAGGTGCCCGAGGTGGTGAACGGGCGGTCGAAGCGGGTGATCGTGTAGACCGTGTACGGCTTCGTGCCCTGGCAGAAGCCACTGCCGGTGATCGCCGTACGGACGGTCCGGCTGTCCAGGATCTCGACCTTCGTCGCCACCGTCCTGTGCAGCGACTGGCCCGCGTTCAGCAGCACGTTGGCCTTGTCGGTGGCCGGGAAGGTGTAGCGCTGCACGCCGGTGCGCGCGGTGGCCGTCAGTTCGGCCTCGATCCCGGTCTTCAGGCCGACCTTGTAGAAGCCGGGGTGCGCCTCCTCGGTGTCGTGGCCGAACTCGGCCTCGTACTTCGCGTAGTCGGTCTGCGTGACGTCCCCGGTGGTGGGCAGCACGGGCAGGTCGCCGCCGAGACCACAGCCGACGCCCGAGAGGTGGACGAGGGAGAAGCCGCGGATGTGGTTCTGGGAGTGGTCGTAGCCGGTGTTGTGGCCGGTGTCCGGCGAGAACTGCACCATGCCGAAGGGCACGGCGGCGCCGGGATAGGTGTTGCCCTCGTTCTCCGTTCCGATGAACGGGTTGACCAGATCGGTGAGTTGGCCGTCGCGCGGCTCGGCGGCCTGTGCAGTGGGCAGGGCGAACAGCGCGGACGCTGTCACCAGCCCGGCCGTGCACAGGCGCAGGCGCCGGGTCCATCTCATGCGGGAGACCTCCGGTGGGTGATCGACATCGTTGTCCTCATGCATGGTCGGGGCGGGGGGCCGGCTTTCCGGGCAACCGGCGGGGATCCCGCGGGACGCGTCGCGTCCGGGCATGACGCGTCCCGGACCGACCCAGCGATGACATCGTTGTCAGAGCTGTACAACGTTGTCATCGACGGCATTTGGCATGACAACACGCGCCCCCGCCCCCTGTCCAGGGACATGACAAACGGCCCCGGCGTGCCGGGCTCGGTGAGCCCGGTGTCCGGGGCCGTTGTCCAGGCACGGCGACCGGAGCCCTCGGGCCGTCGCCCGAGGACGGCGGCCGGGGCCCAGGGCGTCCGATGCGGCTAGGACCTGTCCGGTCGGTCACGGTGGAGGATGGCAACGGTGCCTGGTCGGTGCCGGTGAGCGGGGTGTGGTGCGTGCAGCTGCAAGGCGGAGGAGGGAGGCGACGCGATGGGGGTCCCCCCAATCGAGCGGAGCCGAGAGCGGGGGAGTCGTCGACCGACGACAACGCGGCTGGGGGTCCCCCCTGCTCGAAGAGCTTGGGGGAGTGCGTGCCACACCCCGCGTCTCCGCCGTGATCGACCGGACAGGTCCTAGGGCACGCGCTGGCCTTTGCCCAGGGCTATCACGCCGCCCTTCGAGACCGTGTAGAGGTCGGAGTCACGCTCCGGATTGACGCCGATCGTCGCGCCCGGGGGTACCTCGACGTTCTTGTCGAGCACCGCGCCGCGCACCACGGCACCCCGCCCTATCTTGACGTTGTCGTGCAGGATCGAGCCCTGCACCACCGCTCCCGGGTCGACGAGCACACCCGGCGACAGCACCGACCGCGTGACCTGCCCCCGGATCAGGCACCCCGCGCTGATGATGGACTCGCTCGCGATGCCCCCGGCGTTGAAGCGTGCCGGCGAGAGCTGCCCGGAGCTCGTGTAGATGGGCCAGCTGCGGTTGAACAGGTTGAAGGCGGGACGCTCGGCGATCAGATCCATGTGGGCGTCGTAGTAGGCGTCGAGGGTTCCCACGTCACGCCAGTAGCCCTGGTCGCGGGTGGTCTCGCCGGGCACGTGGTTGTCGCTGAAGTCGTAGAGCTGCGCCTCGCCCCGGCCGGTGAGCGCGGGGAGGATAGAACCGCCCATGTCGTGCACGGAGTGCCCGTCCTCGGCGTCCCGCTGGAGCGCCTCGATCAGCGCCTTGGTGGTGAAGATGTAGTTGCCCATCGAGGCGAACACGCACTCCGGGTCGTCGTCGAGGCCCGGCGGGTCGGCGGGCTTCTCCAGGAAGCCCCGCACGCTCTGGCCGTCGGAACCGGGACTGATGACGCCGAAGGACGACGACTCGGCGCGCGGCACCCGTATTCCGGCCACGGTCACACCCGCGCCGCCCTCGATGTGCTGGGCGAGCATCTGCCGGGGGTCCATCCGGTAGACGTGGTCGGCGCCGAACACCGCTACGTACTCGGGCTGTTCGTCGTGGATCAGGTTGAGCGACTGGAGGATCGCGTCCGCGCTGCCCAGATACCAGCGGGGCCCGAGACGCTGCTGGGCCGGGACCGGCGTCACATAGTTGCCGAGCAGGCTCGACATCCGCCAGGTGGTGGTGACGTGCCGGTCCAGCGAGTGCGACTTGTACTGCGTGAGCACGCAGATGCGCAGGATGTCGGCGTTGACGAGATTGGAGAGGACGAAGTCCACGAGGCGGTACGTGCCGCCGAAGGTCACCGCGGGTTTCGCCCGGTCCGCCGTGAGCGGCATCAGCCGCTTGCCCTCACCGCCCGCCAGTACGATTCCCAGAACCGAAGGTCCTCCGCGCCGCATGCCGCCGCCCCTCTACGCCCGGTCGGGCCAAGCCCGGCCGCCCGGACCCGCCCCATGTTCTGAAGTTCGCCTGTCCGATGGTTACCCCGCTTTGAGGACTTCCTCGTACAACTGGACGGTCCTTCGGGCCACCGCGTCCCAGCCGAACTCCCCCACCGCGCGCCGCCGTCCGGCCTCGCCCATGCGACGGGCCGTGTCGGGCTCGGCGAGCACGGAGTCCAGGGCCGCCGCCAGACCGGCCTCGAAGTCGCCCTGGAGCGGCACCAGAAGGCCGGTCTCGCCGTCCTCGACCACCTCGGGAATGCCGCCGACGCGCGAGGCCACCACCGCCGTCCCGCAGGCCATCGCCTCCAGGTTGACGATGCCGAGCGGCTCGTACACCGAGGGACAGACGAACACGGCGGCGTGCGTGAGGAGTTGGATGACCTCCGGACGGGGCAGCATCTGCGGGATCCAGTGCACGCCGTCGCGCACACCGCTCAGTTCCCGGTACAGCTCGCGGAACTCCCGGTCGATCTCAGGGGTGTCGGGGGCACCCGCGCACAGCACCACCTGCGCGGCCGGGTCGATGTCCCGTACCGCGCGCAGGAGATGGGGCACGCCCTTCTGCCGGGTGATGCGGCCGACGAACAGGATGTACGGGCGGCCGGTGTCCAGGCCGATCCGCTCCAGGACGTCGGTGCCGGGGTCGGGCCGGTAGAGCGCGGTGTCGATGCCGTTGTGCACGACCCGCACCTTGGCCGGGTCCAGCGCCGGGTAGCAGCCGAGAATGTCCTCGCGCATGGCCCCGGAGACGGCGATCACGGCGTCCGCGGCCTCGATGGCGGTGCGCTCGGCCCAGCTCGACAGGGCGTAGCCGCCGCCGAGCTGCTCGGCCTTCCAGGGGCGCAGCGGTTCGAGGGAGTGGGCGGTCACCACATGCGGGATGCCGTGCAGGAGCTTTCCGAAGTGCCCCGCGAGGTTGGCGTACCAGGTGTGGGAGTGGACGAGTTCGCGGCCTTCGAGGGCGGCGGCGATGGAGAGGTCCACGGAGAAGGTGCGGAGCGCGTCGTTGGCGCCGTCGAGTGCGGTCCAGGGCCGGTGACGGACGACTCCGCCGGCGCCGCCCTCGCCCCAGCAGTGCACGTCGAGTTCGGTGAGCGCCCGCAACTCCCGTGCAAGGAACTCGACATGGACGCCCGCACCGCCGTACACATCCGGCGGGTACTCCCGGGTCAGCAGTCCCACGCGCACACAGAACCCCCGTCGTAGCCCGGCTGGTGCCCCTCATGGTCACTCAGTTGAAGCCGATACGGAAGACCACGCGGGAGGCCCCGCCGTCAGGTCCGGCCGGGCGTCGGGCGCGGGGGCCGGTCGAAGCAGCAGTCGCCGCAGACTCCGCCACCGGGCACCCGGTAATAGAGACAGCAACTGCGGCGGCGGAGCGTCCTGGGGTCGAGGGTGCCGGAGAGGTCGGGGTGCTCGAAGAGCCGGCCGGCCAGTGTTCTGGCCCGCTCCCCCACGTCCGGGCGTCCGTGGGTGAGCGCCCAGCGGTCCAGCTGACGGACGGTCCCGGCCAGGGCGGAGCCCGCGTTGCCCCACAGCAGGCCCGGTGAGACGCGGTAGCGCGAGCGCAGGGCCGCGCTCAGCGGGACGAGAAGTCCGCCGCGTACGACCGCGTCGAGGTCGGTCACGGGCCGGGCGCGGACCTCGGAGAGCCACAGGTCGTCCGGCGCGCCGGCGTCCGGGTCCCAGCTCAGCAGCTCCGGGTCGAGGTCGGGCAGCCGGCCGCAGAGCGCGGCGGCGCCGAGCGCGATCGACCAGAACCGGGCCGCGAGACCCTGCTGCGCCACCGACACCGCCACCCTCGGCTCCGGCGCCCGAATACTCTGTGCGACCTTCTGGACGCGAAAAGTTACCGGATCCCCGTAAACCTCATCGGGCGTCCCGAATCGCGGGTTCGCACAGGCGCTCGCGAGGGTGGGCAGGGAGCCGCGCGGCGGTACGCCGGTGCGTAGTACGAAGAATCCGCCGAGGGCGCCGAGCGCCGCGAGTTGGGGGTCGAGGTCCACGAAGAGCAGTAGTACCAAGCCCCCTAGGGGTAACCACCAGTGGATCGGTCCGTGGTGTCGCCCACCCTGGGGAGGACAAGGGGCGATTCGTACTCCATCGGCAGTAGGACCCAATGACTGCTCAGGGACGACGACGAGAACTAAATCGCGGGGCATCGTTGTTTGCATGGAAGCCGACCGTTCGTCGCGCCGGGCAGCTGCTCCGCGCCGTACGCAGAGGAGGGACTCATGAGTGCGCTCGCTTTGTCCGTAGTGCTCTCGTTCGTCTCGGCCGTCGCGTATGCGGGCGGCGCGATCATTCAGGAGCAGGTCGCGGTCACCTCGACCTCTCCGGGCCAGACCTACGCACCGCTGCGCAGGCCGGGCTGGTGGGGCGCCGTCGCACTGACCGGCCTGGGCGGGCTGCTGCACGTGGTCGCCCTCGCGTTCGGCCCGCTGAGCCTCGTACAGCCGCTCGGCGCGCTCACGATCGTCTTCGCGCTTCCCATGGCGGCTCTCTTCGTCGGCCGCAGGGCCGGAGCGACCGCCTGGCGCGGCGCGATCATGGCCACGGTAGGTCTCGCCGGTCTGCTGGCCCTGGTCGGCGCGTCCGACACGCAGTCCCTGAGCGGCGCGCAGCGCCTGGCGCTGGGCGTGGTGGCGGGCGGCGCGGTCGCCGCCCTCATGATGGCGGGGCGCGCGGCGCACCGGCACCCGGCCGTGCGCAGTGTGCTGCTGGCGGTCGCGGCGGGCATCGCCTTCAGCATGTCCTCCGTGTTCACCAAGTCCGTCACGGTGGACTGGTCGCAGCACGTCTCGCTCGCCAACCTGTCGAGCCTCGGCGCCATCGGTGTCTTCGCGACGGCCGGCATGCTGATCTCGCAGGCCTCCTACCGGGGCGCCGGCCTGGAGGCGCCGCTCGCCACGCTGACGGTCGTGAACCCGGTCGTGGCGGCCGCGGTCGGCATCACGATGTTCGGCGAGACCTTCCGCTACGGCGCGACCGGCACCGCGCTCGCGCTGGGCTGTGGCGTCGTCGCGGCCGGCGGTCTGATCCTGCTCACGATCGAGCGGATCGGCAGCGCCGACCGAACGGCGACCGCTCCCGCGAGGCTCGCGGCCGCGCCGGAGACCGACGCCGGGCAGCCTGACGGCGCCCACCGGCCGGCCGACGAGCCGGCTCCGGTGGCCGTCCCGGCTCCCTCGGACCCCCGGTTCCCCGAGCCGGTCGGCCCGGTCGTCTCCGGCCTCGGCGCTCTCACCGTCACCGAGGCGACCGTGGAGCAACTGCTGGCCGGACTGCCCGAGCAGCCCTCCGGGGGCGACGGCGTGTTCGCACCGGCTCCCCAGCCGGGCGGGGCGAGCGTGTTCGCGGCAGCTCCCCCACCGGCCGGCGGGAGCGTGTTCCTGCCTGCTCCGCAGCCCGCCCGTGCCGGGGGCGTGCTCGTACCGACCCCGTTCAAGGATCCCGTGGCGGCGATGGAGGCCGTCGCCCCGCAGGCCGCCCCGGCGGCCAGGGACGAGCTGCCCTTCCTGACCGCCATGCTCGGTGTGCCCTACGTGCCGATGCCGTTCGTCAACCACCACCGCACCCGAGTCAAATCCTGACGCCGCCGGCCCGGAGGTACGCCACCGGGTCGATGTCCGAACCGAAGCCGGGCCCCGTCCGCACCTCGAAGTGCAGATGCGGGCCCGTGCTGTTGCCCGTGGACCCGGAGCGGCCGATGCGCTGGCCGCCCACCACGCTCTGCCCCGCCTTCACGGAGATCGCGGAAAGGTGGGCGTACTGCGTGTAGCGGCCGTCGGCGTGCCGGATCACCACCTGGTAGCCGAAGGATCCGCCCCAGCCCGAGCTGACCACATGGCCGGCGGCGACCGCCTCGACGGCGGTGCCGGTCGGCACGGGGAAGTCGACGCCCGTGTGGTAGCCCTTCGACCAGGAGGAGCCGGCGGCACGGTAGGGCGTGCCGGTCGCCGCGCTCACCGGGGCGACGAGGGAGTGCGTCGTCCCGGCCGCCTTGTGGGGGGTGGTCCTGTGCGGGGACGTCGTGCCGGCCGGGGTCTTCTTCGCCGGCGTCCTCGTGGGCGTCCTGGCGGGCGCCTTCGCCGGCGCGTCCGCGGTGCGAGCGGGGGCCTGGGCCTTGCCGCGCAGGGTCAGCCGCTGGCCCGGCAGGATCAGGTCCGGGTCGGAACCGACGGTCGTACGGTTCGCGGCGTACAGCCCCTCCCAGCCGCCCTGGACATGCCGGGAGCCGGCGATGCCGGACAGCGTGTCGCCGTGCACCACGGTGTACATCTCGGCGGTCCCGGCCTGCGACTGCGGCGTGGTCTGCGGCTTCACGTCCCGCACCGAGCGCTGCTTCGCCGTCTGCGGCGACGTCCCTGCCGGGCTGATGTCGGGGGTGGCACCGCCGCTGGTCAGCCCGCCGCGGACCGAGCACACCGGCCAGGCGCCGGGCCCCTGCCCCTTGAGCACCTTCTCGGCGATGGCTATCTGCTGGTCCTTCGTGGCCTGGTCCGCGCGTCGCGCGTAGGCCTTGCCGCCGTAGGCCTCCCAGGTGGACTGGGTGAACTGCAGTCCGCCGTAATAGCCGTTGCCGGTGTTGATGCTCCAATTGCCGCTGGACTCGCAGGCGGCGACCTTGTTCCAGGTGCCGACATCGGCCGCGTGGGCGACTCCGGTTCCGACGAGCGGGAGCGCGATCCCGGCGCCGCCCACCGTGACGGTGAGTGAGGCGCGGTTGATCCTGTTCGGCTGATACCGGCGGTGCCGACCGCGTACGGCCATGAGGGAGCCCCCCTAGACATGCGTCAGGAGCGGCAAAAGTAAGCGCTGGGAACAGGCCAGGACAAGGTGGCAATCGGTCGCTCCGAAAAGGCGGTTGACCGGCCGCCGGGCGGCCGTCGGCCCGAACGCGCTCCGCACGGTGGGTGACCGGGCCGGCGCCGAACCGGGATGCGTCGCCCGGCCGCTCGGTGGCTGCCGACATCGGATTCCCGCGTCCGGCGACGGCCGGTGGGCACGGCTGCCGGGGCGGGCTGCGGGGCAGCGGGGATGCCGTGCGGGCCGCCGGAAGGCCCCGTCGCCCGCGACCGGCGGCGTAAGGCCTGTCCGAAATCCGCCCTCGCGACGCCGGGGCGGTCTGCTGCGTGGACACCTCCGACACGTCAGGATGGCCTGGGGCAATACTGACGAGCAGCACGGCCGAGCACGACCGGCGGCACCGATACCAGGATCTTCCGCCTGTATCCGTCACCGGACTTCTTACCGGACTTCATAGGAGCCATCCGAATGAGCACTTCAGCCCAGATCGGCGTCACGGGTCTCGCGGTCATGGGGCGCAATCTCGCCCGCAACTTCGCGCGCAACGGTTACGCGGTCGCCCTGCACAACCGCACCGTGTCGAAGACGAACGCGCTGGTGGAGGAGTTCGGCCACGAGGGCACGTTCGTGGCGGCCGAGACCGCGAAGGAGTTCGTGTCGGCGCTGGAGCGGCCCCGACGTCTGGTGATCATGGTGAAGGCGGGCGAACCGACCGACGCGGTGATCCAGGAGTTCGCCCCGCTCCTGGAGCCCGGCGACATGATCATCGACGGTGGCAACGCTCATTTCGCGGACACCCGGCGCCGTGAGCGCGCGCTGCGCGAGCAGGGCATCCACTTCGTCGGCACGGGCGTCTCCGGCGGCGAGGAGGGCGCGCTGCACGGGCCGAGCATCATGCCGGGCGGTTCGACCGAGTCGTACGCCTCGCTCGGCCCGATGCTGGAGAAGATCTCCGCGAAGGCCACCGACGGGTCGCCGTGCGTCACGCACGTGGGCCCCGACGGCGCCGGGCACTTCGTGAAGATGGTCCACAACGGCATCGAGTACGCCGACATGCAGCTCATCGGCGAGGCCTACCAGCTGCTCCGTGATGTCGCCGGGTACTCCCCCGCGCAGATCGCGGACATCTTCCGCACCTGGAACACCGGCCGACTCGACTCGTATCTGATCGAGATCACCGCCGAGGTGCTGTCGCACGTGGACGCGGCGACGGGCAAGCCGTTCGTGGACGTGGTCCAGGACCGCGCCGAGCAGAAGGGCACGGGCCGCTGGACCGTGCAGATCGCGCTGGACCTGGGTGTGCCGGTGTCCGGTATCGCCGAGGCGGTCTTCGCCCGCTCCCTGTCCGGACACGCCGACCTGCGCGCCGCCTCGCGCGGACTCGCCGGTCCGACGGCGCAGCAGCTCGACGAGTCCGAGGCCGGGGCCTTCGCCGACCGGGTGGAACAGGCGCTGTACGCGTCGAAGATCGTCTCGTACACGCAGGGCTTCCACGAGATCATCGCGGGCAGCGACGAGTACGACTGGAACATCGACCTCGGTTCCGTCGCCTCGATCTGGCGCGGTGGCTGCATCATCCGGGCGGCCTTCCTCGACCGCATCCGTGCCGCCTACGACGCCCGGCCCGACCTGCCCAGCCTGCTGTCGGACGAGACGTTCGCCCAGGAGATCGCGGCGGCCCAGGACGACTGGCGCGAGGTCCTCGTCGCCGCGACCCGCCAGGGCGTGCCCACCCCCGGTTTCTCGGCGGCCCTCGCCTACTACGACGCCCTGCGCGCCGAGCGTCTGCCGGCCGCCCTCACCCAGGGGCAGCGGGACTTCTTCGGGGCTCACACGTACCGCAGGACGGACCGCGAGGGGTCGTTCCACACGCTGTGGGGCGGCGACCGGTCGGAGGTCGAGGCGTAGGCCTGTCGCCGGGATCACCCCCGCCGCGCGACGCCCGCCACCGCACCTTCGCCGAAGCCGTCATGTTCCCGGAGCCGGGACCGTGGCGGCTTCGCCGTGCTCGGGATGCCGGGGCGGTCGGGGTGCCGGGGCGGCTCGGTCCCGCTGTGCGGCGAGCACTTCCAGGTGCGCACACGTAGGACGACGAGACGACAGGCATCGGTCTGCCGGCGGGGTCGACCCATCCCCTCCCGCCCCGGCCGGGCGCGCGAGCCTCGGTCGCTCGCGCTTCCGGCCGGGTACCCGTCGAGGCGGGGCGCCGGACCGCCGTCAGAACAACGGCCCGGGCTGGGGCTGGGGGTCGGGGCCCGGCGGTTGCGGGATCGGGGAGGGGGACGGTACGGGCTCCGGGCCGGGGACGGGATCGGGGCCGCCGGGGTTCGGCGTCGGGTCCGGGAAGGGCTCCGGGCGGTCGGGACCCGGCCCGGGGGTGGGTCCCGGTTTCACGGGGTCGGGGAACGGATGCGTCATGGTGTCCTCCAGCCAGTCGATGCGTCGGCTCTGGACTTGTCCCACGCGTACCCGGCCCTGGCGCACCCACTCACCCCGTCGCGCGAGGCATGGCGACCAGGTGGGCCCACCGCGGTGCCCTGCGCAGGCGGGATCGCGTCCTTGGAAGCGGTGCGTACGTACGGGTTCGACCTGCGCTGGGGTGCACTGCCCGGACCGCGAGTGGGCCTGCCCGGGACGGGTGGACCCACCAGGATGAGCGGCACGGAAGGTTGGCGGGCTTGCGCAGGGTGCAAGCCCGGACCATCCATGAGTCTGCCCGGGGTGGGATGGGCCACCGGGGAGCGCCGCTCGAACCGTCCCTCCGCCCACCCGGGCGCCCCGCCCGGACCGCTGGTGGGCCTACGCGGAGTGTGTCGCGCGGGTCGCGTGTGCCGCCGCGGCGAGGCCGGGGCGCGGGCTCGACAGCACCGGCACCGGGGTGGTGGTCAGCCGCTGGGCCGCCGTCATGGACGCCTGGGCGAGGACGATCACATCGGCGTCGGTGACCGCGTCGGCGGCGTCGGCCACCGCGCGGGCGCAGCCGTCCACGTCGCCGGCGTCGAACAGCGCCCACGCGCCCGCGACCAGGGCGGTACGGACGTCGACGGGGCGGCCCGCGCGGCGGGCCTCCTCCTCGACGAGGGCGACCGTCGGTTCCAGGGTGCTCGCCACCGTCGCGAGGACGACGACCCGCGAGCCCGCGGCCACCGCGGCGGCGGCCATCGGGCGGTCCACGCGGAGCACGGGCACCCCGGCGTCGGCCCGCTCCGCGACCGCGCCGATGGTCGAGCAGGTGCAGAGCACGACTCGCGCGCCGTCGGCGACAGCCCTGGCGAGCAGCGCCCGCACCTCGTCGGTCACCGCCGCGGGCCCTTCGCGCCGGGCCCTCGCCAGCAGTTCCTCGTCGACCAAGTGCCGCAGTTCCAGGCCCTGGTGGTCCTCGTCGCGCAGCGCGTCGAAGACGGGGACATGCGTCGGCGAGGTGTGCAGCAGGGCGAGCGGTCCGAACCGGGGCGGGAGCGGCGCCCCTGCCATCAGAAGCGTCCCGGATGCGCCGTGAGCCACTCCATCGCGGCGGTCAGCAGCTCCGGGTCGGCCGCCGGAGCCTCCTCGGGATGCCGCGCCGCCCACTTCACGACGTACGGGCAGAGCGGCGCGACGACGACACCCTCGCGTGCGGCGATGACGTACAGCTCACGCGCGAGGGAGCCGGCGATGCCCTGGCCCTCATGCTCGGGTTCCACGATGGTGTGGACGGGGACGAGGGCCCGCGCGGGCTCCTCCAGGACGAAGTACTCGATGTGCCCGACCACTTGGTCACCGGCGAACGCCTCCAGGCGGCCGCCCGGCCGGTCGTCGCGGATCTCGATGTCACTCACGGGCACTCCTCGGGTCCTCGGGTCCAGGGGTCCTGCGATGCCGCCGCGACTCAGACGGTGACGGCCTGCGGGCTGCGCTGCTGGTCCGAGCCCGGTACCGGCTCGGACGGGTCGGCGCCGAGGGACACGATCCGGTTGTCGCCGTCCACGTGCACGACCCGCGGCCGCAGCGCCCGCGCCTCGGCGTCGCTGACCTGAGCGTAACTGATGATGATCACCAGGTCACCGGGATGCACGAGATGGGCCGCCGCTCCGTTGATCCCGACGACCCCCGACCCGCGCTCCCCCTCGATGACGTACGTCTCCAGGCGGGCGCCGTTGGTGATGTCGACGATGTGGACGAGCTCACCGGGCAGCAGATCGGCGGCGTCGAGCAGATCGGCGTCGATGGTGACGGATCCGACGTAGTGCAGGTCGGCCTGGGTGACCGTGGCACGGTGGATCTTGGACTTGAACATGGTGCGCAGCATCGAGGCAACTCCGGAATGTCGGCTCCCTGCCTGCTTGTGCAGGTCAAGGGCGGTTTCACTCTACAACGGCCCGGCTTCCCACCGCCTTCCACACCGTCGTTCTGTGTGGACACCGACAGATGGCTGAGCCCTTTTCGACGCCTCGGCCGTCAGACGTGAATGCCCCTGCGGGCAGTCATCCTCCAAGACGCGGAACCAGAGTACGGAACATGGCGTCGGGCCCGCATCGAGAGCCCTCTCACGTCGGCGGCAGACCTGCCGGCGGACTTCGGAACGCCCGGTCCCGGCCGCTCACGGCCGCCCGCGCCCCACCCCTCGTACCGCGAGCCGTGCACACCCCAGAGCCAGGGGAACCTCCACACAGAGGGCGAGGGCGAGGGCGGTGACCGTCTCGGTGCCCGGCGCCGCGGTCATGGTGTCGAACCAGGCGTCCATCAACAGCAGCGCCGAGGTGGCGGCGGCCGTGAGGACATGGCGGGGATCGCGCCGCGCGCGCAGCAGCCCCGTACCGGCCAGGCCCGCCGCGAGGGCCGCGTCCAGACCCACCCAGGCCGCCGTCCAGTGGTGCGCCTCCGCCGTGCCCGGCAGCGTCGCCGCGAGCACGAACATCCAGGGAACCAGCACCGTGCCCGCGACGACGAAAGCGGTCGACAGCGTCGGCCTCGGCATCCGGAACAGACCACGGGAGGTACGCCGGGCGGGCGGCGCGAGGGTGACCATGGGGCGGGAACTCCTTCCGTACCCGGGTTTCGGGCACGTTCTCCAGCCTGGCCGCGGGGCCTGCGGGAATCAGTAACGCAGGAATCCGTCCTGTGGTGGTGCCAGCTACACCTCCGGCCCGGGTCCTCCCTTCACAGAGCGGCCCCGACCTGGCCTTTTATCGCCGCTCCGGGCCAGGGAGGCGATAGCGTACGACGTATTCCCCCCTCACTCTGGAGTGTGCTGTGCGAGCGGTCATCGCCGAGGACTCGGTCCTGCTGAAGATCGGGCTGGTCAAGGTTCTGGAGCTGGCCGGCTTCGAGGTCACGGCCGAAACCGGCGACGCCGAGGCACTGTTGGCGGCGGTCGACGCGCACCGGCCGCAGCTCGCGCTTGTCGACGTCCGTATGCCGCCCGGATTCACCGACGAGGGCGTGCGCGCCGCCCTCACGATCCGCGAGCGGTGGCCGGACACCGCGGTGCTCCTGCTGTCCCAGTACGTGGAGGAGCGCTATGCCGCCGATCTGCTGACCAACAACGCGGGCGGCTTCGGCTATCTGCTGAAGCAACGGGTCGCCGACGTCGAGGAGTTCATCGACGCGCTGCGGCGGGTCGCGGCGGGCGGCACGGCCCTCGACCCGCAGGTCGTCGGCCAGTTGCTGACGCGGCGCGGTGGAAGGGATCCGCTGGAGCGGCTGACGCCGCGCGAGCGCGAGGTGCTGTCGCTGATGGCGGAGGGCCGTTCCAACGCCGGAATCGCCGAGCGACTGGTGGTCGGTGAGAGCGCCGTCGCCAAGCACATCAACAACATCTTCGCCAAGCTCGACCTCGGACAGGCCGAGGGCGACCACCGCCGGGTCCTGGCGGTCCTGCGTTTCCTGGACGGGGCGTGACAACACTCGGCCCGCCTCCCTCTGCGGGGGCGGGCCATACGGGCGGCGGGAGCCCGGGGCTCAGCTGAGCACGGGGCCGCCGCCGGGACGGTGGATTCGGGTGCGGCGGTGGTCCAGGTGGACGAAGGTGCGGTGCAGCCAGCGGTCGCGGCCGTCGTACCGCGGGGTGAACGCCGTACGCCCGTGGATCGCCACACGATTGTCCACGAAGGCCATCTCGCCGGGCTGCAGCACCAGTTCGGAGGCGACGTCCAGGAACGCGTCACGCAGTCGCTCCAGAGCGAGCTTGCCCGTGTCGTCGAGCGCGTGGGTCGCGTGGAAGTCCACACGGACGTTGGGGTCCTCGGGGTCTCCCTCAAGGACCGCGTGCACCGGGGTATTGTCACCGCCCCCGAACGAGGGAGGCGGCTCCGTGACGAACACCGGGCGCCGGAGCTCCTCCAGCACCTCGCCGGAGATCAGCCGCACCGCCTCCCGGATCGACGAGACCAGGGTGCCGGCCCGTCCCGAGTGGTCCCCTCGCAAGCACAACAGACCTACATAGTCAGGCCTGTTGGGATGGAAGGCGTTCTCCACGTGCAGGTCGAGCGGGATGGAGCCGGCGTTGCTCTGTTCCGCCTCCTGTCCGGGCACGGGCACCACGTTCTGCACCAGCGCGCCGTACTTCTCCTCGCGGAAGGCCGCGATCTCCCCCAGGTGCAGGCTGAGCAGAACGGCCACGGCGGCCGGCACCGTGGCCGTACGCTCCACCGAGCCCTTCTCCGCGGGTGTGGCGGGCAGCTCCGCACCGGGCAACGGCAGGTTCCCCACCGTCATCAGTCCGCCGGGGCCCGGGTCGTGGCGGAACCGGCGGATCGCCTCCCGCACCGCGGCCGGAATGCTGCTCGACAGGGTGCGTGCGTGTTCCAGCCAGGCGAGGTCGTCGACCTGCCGGGAGCCGGTGGCGGCCAGCGCCGCCGCAAGTCGTGCGAACGCCTCTCGCTCGGTCTCGCCGAGCGTGATGTCGAGGAGCCGCGTCGTGGGAGCCTGCGCCGTCGTAGCCATCGTCGTCGTCCACTTCCTCTCGTGATCCCGGAACGCCACGCTCCCCCGTGTCCCCATATTTGTTCGATACGAGGGCGGGCGAGGAAGGACGAGGTCGGCGAACGAGGGTGAAGCCAGCACCACCATGGACTCGGATGCTGGCGTTGAAGACCCGGTCCACGCGCCCGACCAGACTCGTTCGCGTACCCGGACGTCGGGTACGGAAGGAGGCTGCGCGCCGTGTACACCCTGTCGGAGCAAGAGGTGCCGGGAACCGGCAGGTTCCCCCTCCTCGGCACACCCTGGTCGATCCGTCTCGGCCACGCTTCACGGGGACGTACAGCCCTGGAGGTCTACGGCGGGGACGCGGTGCTGGACGTGGTCGTCGCGAGCGCGCTGCACCCCGCCGTCCTGCGCGGCGCCCACTCACACGTGAGCGACGGCCGTGAACTCACCCTCGCCTGGGGCGTGCTCGGCGAGGGCAGGGCGGCCGGGCCACCCGCTGTGGTGACCTTCACCAGGGGCGTGCTGCGGACGGCGAGCAGGGACGCCCAGGCGACCGTGGTGGCGGGTGCTTTCTGGCTGTGCGTCGCGGAAGGCCGCGGACGCACCGTCGCCGTGACCCGAGCCGACGGAACCGTCGAGCGCTGCCGGGTGGACCGGGGAAGGGTCGTGGCCAGAGGTTGACAGCCTGCTGTACGGGCAGGGTCCTGCCATATCGGAACCACTCGTTCCGGCCATGTTCTCGCACAGGATGTTGATTGCCGGACTGATTCGGCAGTGGTTGCGGAGAGCAGGGGGAAGAGTGGAATTCCGGATTCTCGGCCCGGTCGAGGTACGGGACGGCCAGAGGCGGATAGCCCTGGCCGGTACGAAGATGCAGACCGTCCTGGCGGCTCTGCTGCTGGCGCGCGGCCGGACCGTGTCCGACGACCGTATGAGCGCCCTGCTGTGGGGATGGGAGCCCCCCACCACCAGGAACGCGCAGATCTGCACCTACGTGTCCAGGCTGCGCAAACAACTCGGCCCCGACATCGAGCTGGTGAGACGGACTCCCGGCTACCTCATCCGCACCGGGCGGGCACGCCTGGATCTCCTGGAGTTCGAGCGGCTGGCCGACCTCGGGCGCAAGGCCCAGGCCAGGGGGCGCTACGGGGAGGCCGCCGGCCTGGCCAGGTCGGCGCTCGACCTGCATCGGGGCTCGCCTCTCGCCGATGTGACCGACTTCCTCGCGGACGCCGAACGGCCACGTCTCGAAGAGGCCTGGGCGACCGTTCTGGAACAGCGGATCGAGGCGGATCTGGAACTCGGCCGGCACAGCGCGCTCGTGCCCGAACTGACCGGTCTCGTACAGGAGTATCCCGTGCACGAGAGGCTGCGGTCGTATCTGATGATCGCGCTGTACCGCTGTGACCGGCAGGCCGACGCGCTAGCGGTCTATCGCACCGGCTGCCGGGTCCTCGCGGAGGAACTCGGCATCGACCCGGGCCCCGCGCTGACACAGGCGCACCAGGCCGTCCTCGAAGGCAGCCTCCGGTATGCCGACGATCTGCGGTACCTGCAGTTGGCGTCGGCCTGAGGTCCGGCGCACACACGCCGCGGGCCCCCTCCCCCGTCCGGGGAGGGGGCCCGCGGCGTTCAGCTCTGCCGCGGGGCGGCCAGCAGTCCCACGATGGCGTCGATGGTCGGGTAGTCCCAGGCCAGCGTCGCCGATACGGGGATGCCGAACGTGTCCTCGATGTCGCCGCAGAGCGTCAGTGCGTACAGCGAGTCCAGTCCGTACTCGACGAGCTTGACGTCCGTGGCGATGTCGGTCACCGGGCATTCGACGAAGTACGCCACCCGCTCCCGCAGCCAGTCGCTCAGCTCCTGCGGGTCGGGGGGCGTCAGGCGGTCGTGTTCGGGGGCGGTGGAGGTCATGGCTTGGCTCCTTCGGGGAAGGGGACGGACGAAAAGATGGGGTGGGGCGAGCACGGTGCGCCGGCCGGTGTCAGGCAAGCCGGCGGCCGATCAGGTCGAAGGCGGTGTTCCGCTCGCAGCGTTCGGTGAGCTCCTGGAAGACGGCACGGGTGTCCACGTCCGGTCCCGGTGCGTGTCCGAGACGGACGGTCAGCCGCCGCAGGGCGGCCGCCAGCCACGCCGTGTCGCGCAGGAAGGGATCCGGCCGGTCACGGTTGTGCTGCCAGACGCCCAGACAGGCGGCGGCCGCGGCCAGTAGCGCGTACCGCTCGGCCAGTTCGAAGCCCCAGGGCTCGGCCAGCGGCGTCGCGCTGCGCGGGGTGAGGGCCAGGCAGTCGTCGCGCAGCACCCGCAGGGAGTCGGTCAACCGGCCGCACAGCGGGCCCAGTACCGGATCGGAACGCAGCTGCTCGGCGGCGTCCGGCAGGACCGCGAGCAGTCCGTCGTCGGCGGCCGCGGTGATCGCCAGACGCTGGAAGTCCAGGTCGTCCAGCGGCGCATCGATCCGGAACAGTTCGGACGGCGCGGGCGGGGTCACGAACCAGCTCCGGCGGGCCGGCCGGGGCAGCTGGGGAATGATCGTCGCCTGGCAGACGGTCGCCCCGGAATGGGCCAGGGAGCCGACCGGCAGGTCGCGCAGATGCTTCTGGAAAATTCCCTGGGCGCCCTCCCGCAGGAAGGAGCGGGCGCCGAGGACGACGGCCAGGCTGTCCATGGCCTCCTGGGTCAGCAGCGGAACGAGGTACTTCACCGCCGGTGCGTACAGGCTCGTCATCCGGGGCAGCACATGCAGCGCCCGGCACACCGTCGTGGACAGGCAGTCGGCGATGAGCAGATCGATGAACGCCCCGGTCAGCGCCGCACGGGCATGCGGGAGTTCGCTCACCGGCCGGCCGTAGAGCCGGCGCTCGGTCGCGAACGCCGTGACCGTGCGCAGTTGGGTGTCGAGCGAGCCGAGCGTCGCACCGGACAGGACGGCCTTGGTGACCTGGAAGGCCCGAAGTACGGACTCCAGTGCTCCGCCCTCGTCACCGATCAGCGCGGACTCGGGGAGCGGACAGCCGTCGAACTCCACGCCGCCGAGGTGGATCGCCCGCAGTCCCGAGGTGCGGAACCGAGGGAGGAAACGCAGCCTCTCGCGCGGCACGGAGTCCATGTCGAGCAGGAACAGCGAGTGGCTGCGGCTTCCGGGCTGCTCGCCGGTGCGGGCGAGGACGGTCACGGCGTGGGCCCGGGTCACATTGTTGATGACCTCCTTACGGCCGGAGAGGGACCAGCCCCTCCCCTGCCGGGCGGCCTTCACTTTCGAGGCGACCAGATCGTGGCCGCTGGCCAGTTCGGTGTATGCCCCTGCCGTCTGGCCGCCCGCGAGCAGCAGGTCCGCGAGCAGGCCGCGCTGTCCGGGGGATCCCGCGGACCACACCGGGGCGCTCGCGATGAGGTTGATGGCCCCGTGGCCGAGCCCCAGGGATCCGTCCCTGCGGAAGAGCGGCCGGAGCACCCGCGCCAGCTCGTCGGCTTGGCGCAGCCGGCCGCCCAGCGCGCGTGGGACGAATTCGGCGCCGAGTCCGAACGCGTCCAGCAGGGCGCGGCCCGCCGGCAGCAGGTCGCCCCGTTCGTCCGCGGCGAGGAAGGCGTCGTAGCTCAGCGGGTTGTCCGGATCGAGCGGGTCTCCGAGCAGCTGCTCCAGGGGGTGGGGCAGGTCCGGGTCGGCGAGCGCCGGAGGCGGGCCGGGCAAGGTGGTCATCGGCGGTCCTCGAGGTGCGGGTAGGGCAGGAGGGAAGGCAGCCGGCCTTCGGCATGCTGTGCGAGGAGCGGCACCGCGAGCCGCTCGAAGACGTCGGCCGAACCGTCAACGGTCGGAGGGTCGTCGGCCGAACCGTCGCCGACGGAGCGGCTGTCCGCCGGCCTGTCTCCGGTCGGGACGACGCCGTCGCCGTCGTGCGGACCGGGGAGCCCCGGCCCCATCCGCCGCAGCAGATTCGTCAGACAGGCCTCCAGCCACAGACCGGACTCCCACAGACTTGCCGTCACCGGATCGTCGACGTCGGCGCGGTTGTGCAGCCACAGATGGATCGCGGCCGAGGCCGCGAAGCACAGGGCGTACCGCTCGGCCAGGACGAAGGCCCCGGCCGGGACCTCGATCGGGGTCGGGCGGTGCTCGGCCAGCCGCTCGTGGAGCTCGTCCGCGACGGCTCGCGTCCGCGCGGCCAGCCGGCCGAGGGAAGCGGGCACCTTCCGCTGGTCGGCCAGCTCGCTCAGCGCATCGCAGGCGGCGGGCAGCGCCTGGACAGGGCTGCATCCGGAGCGGGTGAGCAGTTCGAGACGGCCCGGGTCGAAGTCGGGCAGCGGCTCGCGCAGCGCGGTGGCGGCGTACAGACCGGCGCTGTCCACGCGGCCTCGCCTGTATCCCCGTACCAGCTGGGGGAACTGGTTGATCAACGAGTGCAGATTCACGATGGTGTTGCCGTCGAAGATGCCGACGATGCGATGGTCGCGCTGCACCTTCTGGAAGCGGCCGTGCCGGTAGGCGTCGCCGACCAGCAGCGAACGCGAGCCCATGACCCGCGTCAGCTTCGAGACCAGTCCCTCCACCAGCGTCGGCACGAAGAACTTCACAGCGGCCGAGGCGACCGCGAGCTCCCCCGTCAGCGTGTGGATGCCGCGCCCCGCCACGAGCGAGACCGCCTCCGCGAGGAGGAGATCGGCGTAGGACTCGCTGATCAGGCGCCGGGTCTGCGGCAGATCGATCAGCAGACGGCCGTAGTTGGTCCGCTCATGGGCGTACGTGAGACTCATGCCGAGTGCCTGGTCGGCGGCGCCCAGCGACAGCGAACTGCACAGCGTGCGCGTCAGTTGCAGGCTCTTGACGACGGTCTCCACGCCGTCGCCCTCCCGTCCGATCAGCGCGGAGTGCGGCACCTCGGCGCCGGTGAAGGCGATACCGCTGATGTCGGCGCCGCGGATTCCGTGGAGCTTCACGGCGGGCAGCGGGCGGAACGAGCCGGGGCGCAGGGCCTGTTTGTCCACGAGGAGCAGGCTGAGGCCACGCGGCCCGCCGCCTTGCGATGTGCGGGCGAGCACACAGACGAGGTGGCCTCGCGTGGCGTTGTTGATCAGCCATTTCTCGCCGGTGAGGCGATAGCCGCCCGGTGTCCGGTCGGCGGTCACCTCGCTCGCCAGCAGGTCGCTGCCGTGGTCGCGTTCGGTCAGACCCCACGAGACGACCGCCCCGATGCTGATCCGCTCGCCGAGGCGGGCGGCCTGCTCCCGATCGCCGCCGACCCAGAGGCAGACGGCGCCCAGAAAGGTCTTGCCGTGCGCGACGGCGACGGTCATGTCCCGCCGGGCGACGGCGCGCATGAGCTGAATCGCCTCGTCGTATCCCTCCAGGGTGCCGCCGTGGGCCGTCGGCACATAGGCGCGCGGCAGCCCCAGGACATCGAGCTCCCGGCAGATCTCCAGGGGGAACACCTCGGCGTCGTCCAGGGCGCCGCTGCGGGCGTACGAGAAGAGCCGGCCGGGATCGTCCGGGTCGCCGAGCCGCTCGTCGAGCCGGAGGGCCGCGGCGTACGACGCCGGGAGCCCGAGGGGCGCCGGGGGCACGCTCGCACCGGACGCCGCCCGCTCCCCTGCCGGTGCGGGGGCCTCCACTGCCTCGCCCGCTGCCGGTGCCTCAGTCCGTGTCGAGGTCATACGGCGGCGCCCTGCGTGCGGTAACGGCGGACGATCTCGGCGTCGAGGTCCTCGTGCAGGGGCTTGAGCTCACCGGCCATGAAGAGGTCGCGCATCAGCGACCGCTGCACCTTGCCGCTGCTCGTGCGGCGCACATGGCCGGGGCGCAGCAGGACGACGTTCGAGACCCGTACGCCGAGCAGTTCACCGAGCTCGCCGCGCACCGTGCGGGTGACGTCGGCGGGATCGGCGTCCATGCCGGAGGGCGCCCGGAACTCCTGCAGGACCACGATCTCCTCCCGGGCGGCGGGCACCGCGCACACACAGGTCTGCAGTCCCTGGAAGGCCTCGTGGAGAGTGACGACCTCGCGTTCGATGTCGTGGGGGTAGAGGTTGCGGCCCCGGACGATGAGGACGTCCTTGATGCGGCCCGTCACGTACAGCTCGCCGTCGTGCCGGGCCCCGAGGTCACCGGTGCGCACGAATCCGCGCTCGCCGGCCGCGGTTGTCGCGTCGAAGGCACGGGCTGTCTGCTCGGGGTTGCGCCAGTAGCCCGGGGTGACGCTCCCGCCGCGGACCCAGATCTCGCCGACCGAGCCGTCCGGCAGTTCGGCGGCCGATTCCGGGTCGACGATCCGTACGTCGAGGTCGACCACCCGGCCGCTGCTGACCAGTTGGCGGGCGGCCGGGCCCGCCGGGGACGGCGTGAAGTGGTTCTTCTCCAGGTCCGCGACATCGACCGAGGTGATGACCGGGCCGCTGGCCGAGGGCGTGCCCGCGACGAAGAGGGCGGTCTCGGCCATGCCGTAGCACGGCTTGAGCGCGCGGGGATCGAAGCCGGCGGCCGCGAAGCGCGTGCTGAAGCGTTCCAGGGTCCTGGCGTCGATGGGCTCCGAGCCGTTGAGGGCCCAGCGCAGGCTGGAGAGGTCGAGGCCGGCGAGCTGCTCGTCCGTGATGTGCTTGGCGAGCAGGTCGTACGCGAAGTTCGGGGCGGTTGTGAAGGTGCTCCGGTGCTCCTGGATCAGCTCGAACCACAGCCGGGGGCGACGCAGGAAGTCCATCGGAGAGATCAGGACGACGCCGGCGCCCAGATACAGTGGTGACAGGAGCATGCCGATCAGGCCCATGTCGTGGTACGGCGGCAGCCAACTGCACGCCCGGGTCTCCCGGTCGGGGCCGAGTGCCGTCTCGATCAGCCACAGATTGTGCGCGAGGGCTCCGTGGGTGAGGAGAACTCCCTTGGGGTCGCTGGTGGATCCCGAGGTGTACTGCAGGATGGCCACCTTGTCGCCGTCGTACCGCGGCTCCGGCAGCTCTCCCTCCGTGCCGAGCTCGACGGTGTCCGTGGCCACGCAGGGCAGCGCACCGAGACCCGCGTCCTGGAGGAAGTCCTGGGCGGCGGCCAGATGTGCGGAGTCGGTCAGGACCATCGTCACATCCGCGTCCCGCGCCACTCCCGCCATGCGCGCGGCACGCCGTCCGCCACCGCTCGGCGCGGGGGCCGGGACGGCCACCACTCCCGCGTACAGGCAGCCGATAAGCACCTTCACGAAGTCCGTGCCGGAGGGGTAGAGCAACAGGACGCGGTCGTCGGCGGCGCAGTGGCCGCGCAGCCACCGGGCGAGCGCCCGGGCCTCCTCGCGCAGCCGCCCGAACGTCAGCCGCTCCTCGACGCGTTCGTCCCCCTTCGGTCGAACGAAGACGACGGCGTCCTTGTCCGGCAGTTCGCGTGCGTTGCGTTCGAGGCGCGTCACGATGGTGTCGAGAGGCAGCGCGGGCATGCGGAAACTCCTTAGATGTCGGTGGTCTGGGGCGCGGCGGGTGTGGCCGGCACGACGGGTGCGGCTGCCCACAGCGGTGCTCTCGCGACCTGCGTCGCCGGTTCGGTGGTGGCGATCTCAACGGCGCGGACGTAGTGCTGGGCCAGGCGTTCCACCGTCTCCCGCTCGAACAGCGCCCCGTCGTAGCGGAAGTCGAACGTCAGGGTGTCCGCGCCCTGCACCACGTCGACCCCGAGGTCGAGCTGGCCCTCCTGCTGGGGCAGGGGGTACGGGCGGAGCGCGAGCCCCGCGTAGTCGGTCGTGGTGTCGGGACGGCCGGTCTCGAAGACCGGGCGGAGCCGGGGTTCAAGGTGGGCGGTGCTCAGCATGTTGAACGAGATCGCGTACGCCCGGGCCCTTCCGGCCGCCGGAGCGCGGCGGCCCAGGTCCCGGGCCACCAGCGAGAACGGGTAGCGGATGGCGTCGACGCCGGTCCTGACCTGCTCCGCGACCGCGACGGCGAGGTCGTGGAAGGACGTCGATGGCGCGATCTCGGCCCGGAGGACGATCGTGTTGATGAAATTGCCGACCAGGTGAAGGCTGTTGGAGCTCATCCGGGTGGTGACCGGGCAGCCGACAAGGAAGTCGCGCTGCCGTGTGGAGCGGTACAGCAGGCCCTGGAAGGCGCCCAGCAGCAGGGCGAAGGGGGTGACCCCGGCGGCCCGTGCGACCTCGCGCAGCCTGGCGGCCGTGGCGGCGGGCACGGCCACCCGGCAGGTCGCTCCGGACAGGGACGGCATGGCGGGGCGGGGCAGGTCCGTGGGCAGTTCGGCGGCTGCCGAGCCGTGGCAGATCCGCTGCCAGTACCGTCCCAGCTCGGCGCCGCGGGGCGAGGCGAGCAACGCCCGCTCCTTGGCCACTTCCTCGTCGAAGCCGCCCCGCAGGACGGGCAGCCGGGCATCGGTGCCGGTGACACAGGACGCGTACAGCCGCAGCAGGTCGCGCAGGAGCACGGCATCGGATGCCGCGTCGGTGGCAAGGTGATGGCCGCCGACGAGCAGGACCGCGTCACCGTCCGGCCGGGTCCACAGCACGATCCTGAACGCGCCGTTCTCGTCCAGGCGGTAGGGCGCGGCGAGTGCGCCGGCGACCCGGCTGCGCAGCTCCTCCTCGCCCACGGCGCCGAGTGCGTGGTGTTCGAGCCGCAGTCGGCTCGCCGCCCGGACCAGGCGCACCGGCCGACCGCCGTCCGTGGTGAAGGTCGAGCGCAGCATCTCGTGCCGTACGGCGAGCAGGTCCACGGCCCGTCCGAACGCGGCGACGTCCACGGCGTCGCGGATCCTGACCGCGACTCCGGTGAGGTACGCGGTGGCGCCGGGGACCAGCCGGTGCAGGAACCACTGTGCTTCCTGCCCGTGCGAGAGGGGCCGGACGTCAGTCACGGCGACCGCCGAGCGCCGCGACGGCGTGCCGCAGCCGCAGATCGTCGCCGAGATGGCCGGACAGATCGGCGAGCAGCTCCGCCTCGCGGTGTTCCAGATAGAAGTGGCCGCCCGGGAAAGAGCGTTGCTCGAAGCGGGACCCGGTCAGCTCGGACCAGCCACGCATGGTGTCGGGGCCGCAGCCGGGGTCCTGGTCCCCCGCGTAGGCGACCAGGGGGCAGCCGACGCGCTCGGGGCGGCGCGCGCCGTACGCGGCAACCAGCTCGATGTCCGCCCGCAGGGTGGGGAGCACCATCCGGAGCAGGTCCGGGTGGTCGAGCGCGCTCGTGGAGGCGCTGCCGAGACGGCGGAGCTCGTCGAGGAGCGAGGCGTCGTCGGCGGGCGGGTCGACGGGCTCGCGCAGGTGCGGGGCGCGGAAGGCGGAGGCGAAGAGCCGCAGGGGACGTACTCCCGCGCGCCGCTCCAGCCGCAGGGCGACCTCGTAGGCGACACCGGCTCCCATGCTGTGCCCGAAGAAGGCCAACGGCGTGTCCGTGTACGGCAGCAGCGCCTCGGCCAGCTGGTCGGCCATGACCTCCATGGTGCGCACCAGCGGATCCGCGAGGCGCTGGTGACGTCCGGGGTAGCAGACGGCGAGCACGCCCGTGCCGACCGGCAGCCGGGAGGCCCAGCCTCGGAAGGAATTCGGTGTGCCCCCCGCATGGGGAAAGCACACCAGACGGAGGTCCGGATTCAGGGTCTGGCCACTGTGGTGAAACCAGGCACCGCCGGTGTCGGTCATGTTCTTCCTTTACAGCCGTGACAGCCCGCGAAGGCAGGGGAGAATCCGCGGAGTCACGTTAGGAAGCGTGGCTATATTTGCCCCATACCGGCGGCTGCCCCCTCGGCCGTGGAGGTGGGCGTGTACACGCCGACACCCCGCCACCGGCGGGCCGGTGGCGGGGTGTCGGTGGACGGCCTCGTCGTACGAGGCGTGTGTGGGGGCGCTCAGTCCCATCCGTTGTTGTCGCGGTGGTCGACGACCATCTGAGGCGGCGTCACAGGTGTGGCGTCGGAATCGGCGAACGCCGACGCCGCCACGAGGGCGGACGCCGCGAGGGCCGCGGCCGCGCACAGGCTCGCGAGGACATTGCGGTGAACTGAGCGGAAAGGCGAATCGTGCACGGGCATGTGGGGTTCCCATTCTTGTCGGCGAGTGCGGGTGACACCGACGATCAACGGCGGTCCGGCACTCTCATGAAGTGCCGTCCCATTTGCTCTTGAAGTAGATTGTCGCCCGCGCGGGAGCGTTTTTCCGCCCATATCGGTGTCATGATCCGGTCATGGCAGCTCGCTGTCGCCGGTTACGCGCCGGACGGGACGACGACCGTCACGGTCGCGAGTTCCGAGGCACCGTGCGCCGTGCGCAGTCGCACACCGAGCTCCCACTCGCCGGCCATCACGAACAGTTGTCCGCGCGCCCGGAACCGCCCGTCGCCCAGCGCCTCGGCGGCCAGCGGCGGCATCGCGTGGCCCATCCGCTCCATCACTGCCTCCACCGACACCCCGCCCAGGTCTCCCGGATCGCGGCCCCGTCCGGTGACTTCGATGTCGGCCGTGGTGGTGGCGGTGGTGAGGAGGTCAAGACGCACGCGTACGTCGTAGTGGTCCGAGCTGCCCGTCAGCACGGTCCCCGGCTCCTCCTCTCCGGACCCGGCGATCAACAGGGCGCAGAGCGCCACGACCGCGGTCACGACGCCTCCTGTCACGGTCCACAGCCTGCGCTTCGTCATGTCAATTCCCTTCGGCTGCGACGTCGATCGTCACGCGGGTGGTGCGGAGGGTGAAGTTCCTGCAGTACTGCAGCCAGACCACATAGCGACCGGGTGCGGGAAAGCTGTAGGTGAAGCGGAGCACCGGCCCGAACCGCCCGACCGTCTCGTCGCGCGGGACGGCACCGGCCACGCTCGACTGCGCCATGGAGTCCAGCTCGTGGATGTGGGCGAAGAAGTCACTGCGCGGATCGCGGACGAACATGTGCCCGGCCATTCCCAGCCAGGGCTGAAGGTCGCGCACCGGCCCCGCGTCGGTGTCCACGCGCAGGTCGAAGGCCGTGGGCTCGCCCGCAACCGGCCGGGACGGGTTGACGGTGGCCCGGGCCCGCTCCCCGTCGGCCCCGGCATGCGGACTCGCCGTGCCCGACGCCGTGTCCCGTGACGTGTCCCGTGACGTGTCCCGTGGCGCACGGAGCGCGGAGCCACCCACCCGGAACGCGCCCGACACCTGCTGGCCGCCGCTGTCGGCCCGCTCGAACTCCGTGTGGACGAGATAGCGGCCCGGCCGGTCCACCACCAGCCGGATCTCCAGAGTGCCGGGGCCGGTGAGCACGGGGTGGACGTGCCGGAAGAATCGCAGGTCCGCGCTGGTCACCACCATGTGGGCCAGGGCTCCGTGGTGGACCGTCAGATCGTCGACCGGTCGGCCGGTGGAGCCGTCGAGGACCCGCGTCCGCACCACGAACACGCGCCCCGTCACGGGCGTGGCCGGCTCGGTCGTGATCACCGCGGCGGCGAACGGCCGGCCGTTCGCCGAGAAGCCCTGTGCCGGATCGTCGGCCACGGTCGGCGCCGCCCCTTGGGGAAGCGCCGCCGGGACAAAGGGGGAGAGCGAGGCCGCGGTGGCCGCCACCACCAGGGAGACCGCTGTCGTGGCGGACAGCACGGCACTGAGAACGCGCCGGCGCCGGACGGCCGCGAGGAGTGTGCCGACGATGAGCACTCCGGCGACGGCCAGGGCTGGATAGAGGGTCAGCTCCCAGGCGGCGGCACGCGGCGTCATCACCCGGAAGGGCAGCACAGCGCGCTCCTCACCGCCCTGAACGGTCAGTTCCCAGCGCCCGGTTCGGTCGACCCGCAGGACCGTGGAGTACGTCCCCGGGCGCCCCTGCTCCAGCCGTGCGGTCGCCTCATCGGGTGCGGGCGCCGCGGAGGTGGTCCCCTCCACAGGCCGGGCGCTGATCCTCAAGACAACGGCTCGTACGGGCTGGTGCGCGATCACGTCCACCCGCAGCGGACCGGGGACTTCGGGGGCGCGGCGCACCACGAACGTGAGCTCGTTCCCCTCGAAGGTCTGCGCGAACTCGACGTCGGCGGTGTCGCTGATGCCATGGGCGGCGGCGGGATCCGCCCGCATGAGACCCAGGGTTCCGAGGAGTCCCAGGAGACCCAGGAGGACGACGATCGGCGCCGCAAACGGCCTGGTCGGGCTTCTCGTGAGGTTCCACACCCGCGACACCCTGCGGGGTACGCCTATACGGCTTCGATAACGGCGGCCCGTATAGCCCTTGTATAGGGGGCCCTCGCAGGCTGACCGGCGCCGTCGGCTCGATGACTCCGCAGCCAGGCACCGCTACCGTCGAACTCGCGAGGAGTACCAGTGACCCGGCCCCCGCTTCTGCCAGACCTCTTCGTCGGCCGCGCCGCCCAGGAACCGAACGCGGTGGCGGTCCTGGAGGGCCACGAGGAAACGGGATACGCCCGACTCGCCCGTACTGCCGAGCAGTTGAGCCGCAGCCTGCACGCTCGTGGGATCGGCCGGGGCAGCCGCGTGGGACTGAGCATGCCCGCGGGCTCCGGTCTGCTGGCCTCGCTGCTCGCCGTCTGGTCGGCCGGGGCGGCGGTCGTGCTCCGCGGCGACGGAACAGACGCGCACGGCCCGGACCTCCTGCTGACCCCCGAGGACGTGGCCGCCCCGCCCTCCCCCGCCCCGGACGCGGGCACCGAGGCCCGGGACCGAGCTGAGTCCGGCATCACCGGTGACGACCCGGCACTCGTCGTCCAGCACCGCGACGGCGCCCCCGACACCGTGATCAGCCATGCCGCGGCAGCCGCTCACGTCCGCTGGCTCCTCGACGACGGCCCGGGGATCTCCGGCTCGGACCGCCTGGCGCTCCCTCCCACCTCGGCGCTCCCCGGTCCGATCTGGGAATGCCTCGCCGCGCTGGTGAGCGGCGCGACCCTGGTCGCCATGGACCGCACGGCTTCGTCCGACACCGCCGCACTGGCACGCGCCGTCGCCGAGCGGCGGATCACGGTGCTCGTGCTGCCCGGCGCGACGGCACGACGGCTCGCGGAGGAGCCCGGTCTGCAGGACTGCACCGCCGTGCGGCTCGTTCTGGCCGAGGGCCCCGGCCTGGACGCGGCGACGGCCTACGAAATGACCCTCGGAGGCACGGCCACGCTCTGGCACACCTTCGGATCTGCCACCCTGGGGACGACGGCCGCGGCTCACCTCTACGACCCCGAGCGCGACCTCGCCGTACTGCCGCTGGGCCGTCCGTTGCCCGGCCGACGGGTGACGGTGGTGGACGAGTTCGGCGAGCCGGTCCCGCCCGGTGTGCCGGGCGACCTGCTCGTCGACGGCATCGCCACCGGCGAGCCGGTCCGGCAGCGCAACGACGGCAGCCTGGACCACCTCGGCCGGACCGGTCACGGCGCACCCGGACCGGACGAGAACGGACGGTACGGGGACGGGGACGGGGACGGGGAGGATCCAGCCCCGTACGGCGGCGCGACGGGCGGTCTGCTCCTCGCCTCCGCACGCCCCGCGCACGTCGCCCCGGACACGCCCAGCGAGCGCCTGGTGGCCGCGGTCTGGGCCGAGATCCTGGAGACCGACGGCATCGGCGTCGACGACGACTTCTTCCAGCTCGGCGGGTACTCCCTGCAGATGCCGCTGCTCGCCGAGCGGCTCCAGAACGCCTCCGGCATCCGGCTGGCGCTGAGCGAGCTGTACATCGCGGTGACGGTACGGGGCCAGGCCACGCTGCTGGACGCCGGCGGCGACCGGACGCCCCCGGTCACCCCGGTGCCCCGCGGCGACCGGCTGCCCCTGTCCTTCGGGCAGCGCAGGCTGTGGTTCCTCGACCGGATGCACGCGCACAGCCCGGAGTGGGTGGTGCCGATGCTGCTGAGGGTGCCCGAGGAGGTCACCGCCGGGACGGTGCGTCAGGCGCTCGACGCCCTCGCTGTACGCCATGAGTCGCTCCGCACCCGGTACGAGGCCCAGGGCGACGAGCCGGTCCAGGTGATCGAGAAGCCGCGGCCGGTCGAGCTGCGGGTCGTGGACGCTCCGGAGCAGGACCCGGAGCCCGAGGTACGCCGCGCGTTCGAGACCGGCTTCGATCTCGCCTCCGGAACGCTGTGGCGCGCCCTGCTCGTCAGGCGGCCCGGCGAGGCCCAGACCCTTCTGGTCACGATCCACCACATCGCCTGCGACGGATGGTCCTCCACCGTCCTGGAGCGGGAGTTCCGTACGCTCTGCGCGGATCTGCACGCGGGGCGGACCCCCTCGTTCACGCCGGCCGCCGTCCAGTACGCGGACTACGCCTCCTGGCAGCGCGCCTGGCGCGGAAAGGAGCGGCTCGGCCCCGATCTGGACTTCTGGCGCGCGGAACTGGCGGACCTGACTCCGCTGGAGCTTCCGGCCGACCACGTCCGTCCGGCGGAGCGCGACCCACGCGGCGGGCTGGTGCACTTCACCGTTCCCGCACAGGTGGCTGAGCCGGTGGCCGCCCTCGGGCGGTCGCAGCAGGCCACGCCCTTCATGACCTGGCTGACGGCCTTCTCCACGCTGCTGGCCCGCTACAGCGGCCAGTGGGACGTGCCCATCGGAGTGCCGGTGGCGGGACGCACGGCCTCGGGGGTGGAGGACGTGGTGGGCTTCTTCCTCAACTCGCTGGTCCTGCGCTGCCGTCCGGCCGCGGACCGTCCCTTCGCCGAGGCGCTGCGGGACGTGCGGGCCACGGCTCTCGCCGCCTTCGCGCACCAGGAGGTGTCCTTCGAGCATCTCGTCGAGGAACTGCGGCCGGAGCGCGACCTGTCGCGCACCCCGCTCTACCAGGTCGCCTTCAACTTCAACGACGACGAGGTCGGCGGCGGCATGCCGGACCTGAGCGACGGCGCCATGCTGCTGCGCGCCCGGCAGGTGGCCAAGACCGATCTGACGCTCTATCTGCGCCGGGAACCCGGCGGCGAGCTGACCGGTGTCCTCGAATACGCCACCGCGCTGTTCGAGGCGGAGACCGTGGAGCGGCTGGCCCGCCACTTCGTCACGCTGCTGGAGTCCGTGACGACACAGCCCGGGCGCCCCGTCACCGCGCTCGACATCCTTCCCGCCGACGAGCGCGCCGGGCTGCTGACGCGCTGGAACGACACGGCCACCGCCCTCTCCGACGCCTCTGTGCTCGACCTCATCGAGGAGCGTGCGGCGGCCGACGGCGATGCCGTCGCCGTCGTCGTGGGCGAACAGCGCATGACCTTCCGGGAACTGGACGCACAGGCCACCCGCGTCGCCCACCGTCTCGTGGCGGCCGGCGCGGGCCCGGGCGGACTCGTCGGGGTCTGTCTGCACCGCGGACCCGATCTGATCCCCGCCCTGCTCGGCGTGTGGAAGGCCGGCGCGGCCTATCTCCCGCTGGACCCGGCCAACCCCGGCGACCGCCTGGTCCGGCTGCTGCGGGACAGCGGCGCTCGGATCCTCCTCACCGTCTCCGCCCTGGACGGCCCGACCGCAGCGTTCGACGGGACACGGATCCTCCTCGACCGGGAGCGGGCGGACATCGCCGCCCGCCCGGTCACGCGCGTGCCACGCCCGGCCGACCCGCAGCAGCCCGCGTACGTCATCTACACCTCCGGTTCGACCGGCACCCCCAAGGGAGTCGTGGTCACCCAGCGCGGTCTCGCCAACCACCTGACCTGGGCCGCCCGGGAGCTGATCGGCGGTGCCGGCGGCGCCCCTCTGTTCTCCTCGATCGCCTTCGACCTGCCCGCGACCAATGTGTACGCGCCCCTGATCACCGGCCGCCCGGTGCATGTGCTGCCGCACGACGCGGACGCCGCAACGCTCGGCCCCGCCCTGGTGGCCGAAGGCCCGTACAGCTTCATCAAGCTCACCCCCGGCCATCTGGAACTGCTCAGCCATCAGCTCACCCGCGAGCAGGCCACGGGGCTCGCCGAGATCATCCTGGTGGCGGGCGAGGAACTGCCGGCACGCACCGCCGACCACTGGCTCGGCCTCCTCGGCCCGGGCCGGCTGATCAACGAGTACGGTCCGACGGAAGCGTCCATCGGCAGCACGGTCCACCCGGTCGACGCCCCGCACTCCGCACCCGTACCGCTCGGCCTCCCCCTGCCGAACACGACCGCTCATGTCCTGGACGGCGCGGGCGAGCCGGTGCCCCTCGGCGTGATCGGGGAACTCTTCGTCGGCGGCGCCGGTGTGGCCCGTGGCTACCTCGACCGGCCCCGGCTCACGGCCGAGCGCTTCGTGCCCGACCCCTACGGGTTGCCCGGCGCACGGCTGTACCGCACCGGCGACCTGGCGCTGCGGCGCCCGGACGGCAGCATCGTCTTCCGCGGCCGGACGGACCACCAGGTCAAGCTCCGCGGATATCGCATCGAACTGGGCGAGGTCCAGACCCGTCTCGCCGCCCTCCCCGGTGTCCGCGACGCCGTCGTGGTGGTCACCGAGAGCTCCACGGGCGAGAAGTCACTGAGCGGCTATCTGGTGCCCGAGGACGGGCCGGGGGGCGCCACCGACACTCGGCGACTGCGCGAACTCCTGGCGGAGGAGCTGCCGGAGTACATGGTGCCCGCGACCCTGACCGTCATCGACGCCGTGCCGCTGACCACCAACGGCAAGCTGGACCGGGCCGCGCTGCCGGCCGCCACCACGGCCGCCGCCACCCACACCGCTCCGGAGGGCCCGACCGAGGAGCTGATCGCCGCACTGTGGGCCGAGCTCCTCGGCCGGGAGCGGATCGGCTCGGACGACAACTTCTTCGAGGTGGGCGGGCATTCGATCCTCGCCATCCGGATGGCGGCCAGGCTCCAGGACACCTTCGACATCGACCTGTCCGTACGGACGGTCTTCGAACAGCCCACGGTCGGACTGCTCGCCAAGGCGGTCGAGTCCGCCATCAGGGCCGAGATCGATCAGCTGTCCGACGCCGAACTGACGTCCACCGCGGCGGAAGGGCCCGGAAATGAGTGACCACGCCACCATGACCGACAACGCCACGGCGGTCGACACACGCACCGCGCACCAGGAGTTCTGGCACCGGATCGCCGACACCCACGCCCCGCTCGCCCTCCCCGACGTCTGGGGAGACCCGCACCGGCCGGGCGAGCGCTGCCGGGTCACGGTCCCGTTCGACGATCTGCGGGGCGCGCTGGACGCCCTCTCCGAGCGCGCGGGCGTCCGGCTCGCCGACACCCTCTTCGCCGCCCACCTCGCGGTGATGGGGGCGCTGACTTCCGACCCCGCCTTCCACACCGGCCTGTGGGACGACGGTCCGGACCCCGGCGGGTACGGAAGCGTTCTGCCGGTCCCGCACGCCCGGCCCACCGGCGACTGGCTCGCTCTGGTCCGGGCGACCGCCCGGCACGTCAGCGAAGCCCATGACCACGCGCCCCAGCCGCCGGGGTGCGTCCCCGACGCCACCGTCCTGTTCGCCCCCGCGGCAGCGGGCCCCGCCGTCGGCGACCATGCCCTCGTCGTCCGGGCCCATGACCGTCACCTCGACCTGAACTGCCGGACGGACGCCGTCGCACCCGTGTGGGCGGATCTGCTCGCCACGCTGTACCGGTCCGTGCTGGGCGCGATGGCCGAGGACCCGCGCGGCGACGCCACCGAAAGCCCGCTGCCCGGCCATGTCCGGCAGGCCGTCCTCGATGCCGGACGCGCCCCGGGCACCGACCGGCCCGCCGCGACGGTGGCCGAACTCTTCGCACGACAGGCCGTCGCCACGCCGGACGCGGTCGCCGTACTCGCCGGGTCCAGGTCGACGACCTACCAGGAGCTCGACGCCCGCTCCGCCCGCATCGCCCACCGGCTTCAGGACCTGGGAGTCGGCCCCGGCAGTGTCGTGGGTGTGCTCCTGCACCGCGGCGAGGATCTCCTCCCGGCGCTGCTCGGCGTGCTGCGGTCGGGAGCGGCCTACGTTCCGCTCGACCCGGCCGTCCCCGGCCGCCGCCTCGCGCACATCCTCGGCGAGACACGGGCGCCCCTGGTGCTCACCCATGCGGCCCTCGCCGCCCGGATACCCGCGAAGCACCCCGGCGCCACCGTGGTCCTCGACGACGAGAACGAGCGGGCCGCCCTCGCCGCACTGCCAAAGACGGCCCCCCAGCAGGCCGCCGAAGGCCGGTCGCCGGCCTATGTCATCTACACCTCCGGTTCCACCGGCACCCCCAAGGGCGTGGTGATCGAACACGACGCCCTGACCAACCTGCTGTGGTCCTTCCGCCAGAGCCTCGCCGGCGGACACGGCACCGGTCAGGACACCGGCCCCAGCACCTGGCTGGCCTCGACCTCGGTCTCCTTCGACATCTCGGCCCTCGAGCTGTACCTGCCGCTGATCCACGGCGGCCGGGTGGTCCTCGCCGACGACGACGAGGCCAAGGACCCCACGGCCCTCCTGGCGCTCATCGACACCCGCGGTGTCACCCATGTGCAGTCCACTCCGTCCGGCTGGCGGCTGCTGCTCGCCGCCGGCTTCGCCCGCCCGCACATCACCGGCCTGGCCGGCGGAGAGGAACTCCCCGCCCGGGTCGCCGCGGAGTTGCGCGGCCGGCTCGCCGCGCTGGTCAACGTGTACGGGCCCACGGAGACCACGATCTGGTCGGCCGCCTGGCCCGTACCGCACGGCGTCGACCGGGTCGCCCTCGGGCAGCCCGTCGCCAACACCCGCCTGCACGTCCTGGACCGCTCGGCGCAGCCCGTGCCACCCGGAGTGCCGGGTGAGCTGCACATCGGCGGAGACGGACTGGCGCGCGGCTACTTCGGCCGGCCCGCCCTGACGGCCGAGCGGTTCGTACCGGACCCGTACGGGCCACCGGGCACGCGCCTCTACCGCACCGGCGACCTGGCGCGCCGACTGCCGGACGGCACACTCGAGTTCCTCGGCCGGATCGACACCCAGGTGAAGGTCAGCGGCTACCGCATCGAGCTCGGCGAGATCCAGGCCGCGCTCACCGCCCACCCGCTGGTACGCGACGCCGTCGTGGTGGTGCGCGAGCCGACCCCCGGCAACAAGCGGATCGTCGCCTACGTCGTACCGGCCGGCCGGATCGAGGAATCCCGGCTCCGCCGCCATCTGGCCGCGCTGCTCCCGGCGTACATGATCCCCGCGAGCTTCGTCGCCCTGCAGCACATCCCGCTGAGCATCAGCGGCAAGGTCGACCGTGCCGCCCTGCCGGCGCCCGGACCCGAGAGCGATCCCCAGCAGCACCGGCCGGCATCGCCGGCGACATCCGACAACACCGACCCGGTGAGGGAGTACCAGGCATGAGCGTCGACGACACGCCGAACGCACAGCAGGACACGGCGGCGTTGCGCGAAGAGCTGCTGCGCCGCCGGCTGGCGGGCGCACGCGGCCACCGCAGGACCGCCATCGAACGGGTGGACCGCAGCGGTCCACTGCCGCTCTCCTTCGGGCAGCAGCAGATGTGGTTCCTCAACCGCCTCGATCCCGACAGCCACGAATATCTGGTGCCGCTCGTCCTGCGGCTGCGCGGCACGCTCGACACGGACGCGCTCCGCGGCGCGTGGCAGCGGGTGCTGGAGCGGCACGAAATCCTGCGGACGCGCTACGCGCCGACCGAGGGCGACCCGGTGCAGCTGGTGGACCCCGCCGGGGACACCGAGCTGCCCGTCGTGGACGTCACCGGTTCTCTCTCACAAGCCGGAACCGATGCCGAAGCCGCCGCCCCGACGGGCGCCGACTCCGCCGGGCGCGAGGCGCGCGTCCGGCGTCTGGTGGAGGAGGAGATCGACCGGCCGATCGACGTGGAGCGGCAGTGGCCGGTCCGCGCGAAGCTGTTCCGGCTCGACGCGCACGACCACGTCCTGGCGGTGACCTTCCATCACATCGCCTGCGACGCCTGGTCCGTACGGATCTTCGCCGGCGAACTCAGCGCCCTCTACACCGCCGCCGTGACGGGCACCCCCGCCGCCCTTCCCGACCTCCCCCTGCAGTACGCCGACTTCGCCTCCTGGCAGCGCCGCCATCTGACCGGCGACACCCTGGAGCGCCAACTGGCCTACTGGCGAAGCCAGCTGGACGGCATCCAGCCCTTGGACACCCCGATCGACCGGCCCCGGCCCGCGGTGCGCGACTGGGCCGGCGACTCGGTGCCCTTCCGGATCCCCGCCGCGACGGCCGACCGTGCGCGGGCGCTGGCCCGTCGGTACGACACCACTCTGTTCAACGTGCTCCTCGCGGCCTACCAGGCCCTGCTCGCCCGCCACACCGCCGCCCCCGGCAGCCTGCCCGGAGCGGGCGCCGACATCCCCGTCGGCATCACGGTCTCGGGGCGCGGCCGTCCCGAACTGCAGCATCTCTTCGGCTATGGCATCAACACCCTGGTGGCCAGGGCTCGTTGGGATGGAGACCCGTCCTTCGGGCAGGTGCTCACCCAGGTACGGGACATGGTCCTGGACGCCTTCGACCACCAGTCGGTGCCCTTCGCCCGGCTGGTCGACGAGCTCCAGCCGGACCGTGATCTGGCCCGCACCCCGCTGTTCCAGGTGGACTTCATCCTCCACGAGGACCGGGGCAGCGCCTTCGACATGCCCGGTCTCTCCGTCGAGTCGGTCATGGCCGACCGGGTCGCCAAGTTCGACCTCACCCTGAACGTGGACCACGCGGAGACCGGCGGCCTCGACGCACGGCTCGCCTATCCGACCGCGCTCTTCGAGCGGGCCACCGTCGCGCGGACCGCCGAGCGCTTCATCCGCCTCCTCGACGCGGCGACCGCGCGCCCCGATGCCCCGCTCTCCGGCGCGGACCTCCTCACCGACGACGACCGCGCGCTGCTCGCGCGGCCGTACACCACGGCGGAACTGCCGGAGCCCCTCCGCGACTGCCTCGTCGAGGAGGGGCTGATCGGCCCGGAGGCCGCCACCGCCGGAACCGGCCTGCCGGTTCGTGTGGTGGACGCCCACGGCCGTCCGCTCCCGGTCGGGGTGGCGGGCGAGCTGTGCGTCGGTGCGGTGGCGGGCGCGCAGGCCCCGGCCTCCTTCGAAGGCTCCCTGCCCGACCCGTCGGGGCCCTCCGGGGCCCTGCTCCACCGCACCGGACGGCTCGCACGATGGCTGGCCGACGGCACCCTCGACCTCCTCGGGCTGATCGAGGAGCAGGTCTGCGTGCGAGGCCGCCGGGTGGACCTCGGGCAGATCCGCTCGGCGCTCACCTCGTTCGCGGGCGTGCGTGAGGCGCTCGTCGTGGTCCGCGACAGCGGGGCGGAGCCCTCGGGCCTGGCCGCCTACACCGTCGCGACCGGACCGGACGCCCTGGACACGGCCGGGCTGCGCGCGCACCTCGCGGAGCGGCTGCCGGAGCCTCTCGTCCCCGACTCCTTCACGGTCCTGGCCGCGCTGCCGGTGACCGCCGAGGGGGTCCCCGACCTCGACGCCCTGCCCGATCCGCGGGCGGCCGCGGACGGGGCAGCCGCGCGCACCGCGCCCCGTACGCCCGCGGAGGAGCGGCTCGTCGCCCTGTGGCGCGAGGTGCTCGGCGTGGACGAGGTGGGGGTCGACGACAACTTCTTCGCCCTCGGCGGCGACTCCTTGCGCGCGGTCCGCCTGGCCGGCGCCATGCGCGCCGCCGGATTCGACGTCACCATCCGGGGCGTGTTCCAGCACGGCACGATCTCCCGCCTGGCCGCCGCTGTCGAGTGGCAGGAGGGCACGGCCACGCAGACCGGACTCGTCCGGGCGGTGGAACCGTTCGCACTGCTGGAGCCGCAGGACCGGGAGCGGATCCCGGAGGGTGTCGTCGACGCCTATCCGCTCTCGCAGATCCAGACCGGCATGCTCGTGGAGACGCTCACCCGGCCCGGCCAAGGTGCCTATGTGAACATCAGCAGCTTCCGGGTGCCGGACGACGAAGCGTTCGACCCGGCCGCGCTGCGCGCGGCGCTGGACATGGTCGCGGCGCGGCACGACGTGCTGCGGACGTCGGTGGCACTGGACGGCTACTCCCGGCCGCTCCAGCTGGTGCACGGCCAGGTGGAACTCCCCCTGGACGTCCACGATCTGCGCGGTTTCGACGAGGAGCAGCGGCGCGCCCAAGCGGCGGCGTTCACGGCTGAGCGACGGGCCGGCTTCGATCTGCGCGCCGCGTCACTCGTGCGGGTCGACGTCCATCTGGAGTCGGACGACACCTGGCGGCTGACATTCACCCAGAGCCACGCCGTCAGCGACGGATGGAGCCAGCACACCCTGCTCATGGAGCTGCTCGGCGTGTACCGCGCGGTGCGCGACGGGCAGCCGCTGCCCGCCCACGAGACGCCTTCGGTGCGGTACGCGGACTTCGTCGCGGCCGAGCTCGCCTCGCTGGACGGCGACGCCGACCACGAGTTCTGGCAGCGCGTCACCGACGAGCACGCCCCGTTCGCCCTGCCCGGCGCCTGGGGCGAGGACGGTCCCGTCGAGGGCTATCGCGTCGCCGTGCCGTTCCACGATCTTCAGCACGGGCTGCGGCGGCTTGCCGCGGCGGCCGACGGCTCGCTCAAGAGCGTGCTGCTCGCCGCGCACCTGACGGTGCTCTCCCAGCTCACGTCCGAACGCTCCTTCCACAGCGGCCTGGTGGTCCACGGCCGTCTGGAGGCACCCGGCGGCGACCGGATCCTGGGCATGCACCTCAACACCGTGCCCTTCCCCGTCGTCCGTGCCGCCACCTGGCGTGAGCTGGTACGCCGTACGTTCGCGCAGGAGACCCGTGTGTGGGGGCACCGTCGCCATCCGCTGCCGGCCATCCAGCGCGCCGCCGACAGCACCGACCGGCTGATCACCGTCCTGTTCGAGTACCAGGACTTCCACCAGGTCGACGACGCGCTCGTCGCCGACCGGGACGGCGCGAACGGCATCGGCGACACGGGCGGGGCGGTCAACGAGTTCGCCCTCAACGTCCTCGCCAACAGCGGACACATCCATCTGATCAGTGCCACCGATGTCCTCGGCCGCGCAGACTCCGAGCGGCTGGCGGACATGTACCGGCAGGTCCTGACCGCGATGGCGGCCGACCCCGACGGCGACGCCACCGCCACCCACCTGCCGGCCGGCGAGCGCCACCAGCTCCTCGCCCAATGGCACACGACTCCGGGGCAGTTGCCCGTCCTGCCGGTCCACCACCTCTTCGAGGACCAGGCCGCCGAGACCCCCCACTCCCCCGCCGTGCGTCACCTCGACTCGCTGCTGAGCTACGCCGAGCTGGACGAGCGGGCCAACCGCATCGCCCACCACCTGCGGACACTCGGCGCCGGTCCGGACACCCTCGTCGGCCTGCACCTGGCGCGCGGCCCCGAGCTGCTCCCGGCCATGCTCGGCATCTGGAAGAGCGGGGCGGGCTGCCTGCCCCTGGACCCCTCGCTGCAGCGGACCCGGATGGCCACCATGCTGGAGGACGCCGGTCCGCGCCTGATCGTCACGACCGGCGATCTGCTGCCCGCTCTCGCCGGCCTCCACGACCGCGACACGGTCGTTCTCGACCGCGCGGCGGACGCCCGGGCGATCGCGGCCCGGCCGGCGACCCGCCCGGAGCCCGTCGGCACGCTCGCCAACCTGGCGTACGTGATGTACACCTCCGGCTCGACCGGCACCCCGAAGGGTGTGCTCGTCCCGCACTCGGGCCTGGCCAACTACCTGGGCTGGAGCGCGGAGGCGTACGCCTCCCGGGGCTCCGGCGGCGCGCCCGTCTTCTCCTCGATCTCCTTCGACCTGGGGCTGCCGGACCTGCTCACCCCGCTGATCACCGGTCAGACCACGCATCTGCTGCCGCAGGACCTGAGCACCGCCGATCTCGGCGCCGAGCTGGCGGCGGGAGCCCCGTACAGCTTCATCAAGCTCACCCCGGGCCACCTCGATCTGCTCACGCATCAGCTCACGGCGGAACAGGCCCACGGCCTCGCGGGGCTCGTCATCGCGGCCGGCGACAGCTTCTCGGCGGCTCTCGTCGCCCGCTGGCGCGAACTGGCGGGCCCGCAGGGCACCGCGCTGGCCGCGGAGTACGGACCCACCGAGACCTCGATCGGCAACTCGGGCTCCCCCGTGGCCGACACCGTCACCACCGAGCTGGTGCCGCTCGGCGCGCCCGTCCCGAACACCAGCATGTACGTCCTGGACGAGCGCATGCGGCCGGTACCGGTCGGCGTGCCGGGCGAGGTGTACATCGGCGGGATCGGGCTGGCCCGCGGCTATCAGCGGCGCCCCGGGCTCACCGCCGAGCGCTTCCTGCCCGACCCGTACGGTCCGCCCGGCTCGCGTCTGTACCGCACCGGTGACCTCGCCCGCTATCTCGCGGACGGCACCCTGGACTTCCTCGGCCGGATCGACAACCAGGTCAAGATCCGCGGCTACCGCGTCGAACTCGGCGAGGTGCAGCACCATCTCACCGCGCACCCGGACGTCGAGGACGCCGTCCTGTTGCTGAGGGAGAACGGCAACGGGGAGAAGAGCCTGGTCGCCTATGTCGTCGGCACCAGCACCCCGGGGCAGGACGCGGCGGACCTGGCCGGCCTGCGCGCCCATCTGTCGGCGCGGCTGCCCGAGTACATGGTTCCGGCCGCCTTCATGGCCGTCGACCGCATCCCGCTGACCGCGAACGGCAAGGTGGACCGGCGGGCTCTGCCGGCGCCGGACCGCGAGGCGTTCGCCGGCACCGCCCACATCGCTCCGCGTACCCCCGTGGAGGAGCGCATCGCCGCCGTCTGGCGCGAGGTGCTCGGCGTGGACCGGGTCGGTGCGGAGGACGGCTTCTTCGCGCTCGGCGGCGACTCGATGCGCGCCGTGCGCCTGGCGGGTGCTCTGCGCGAGGCCGGTTTCGACCTCAGCATCGGCGATGTTTTCGAGCACGGGACCGTGGCCGCGCTCGCCGTCGCGGCGGCGGGCAAGGACGGCACCGATTCGCTGGTACGGGCGGTGGAACCGTTCGCGCAGCTGGCACCGGAGGACCGGGAGCGGCTGCCGGAGGGCGTCGTCGACGCCTATCCGCTCTCGCAGATCCAGACCGGCATGCTCGTCGAGATGCTCACGCACCGCGACCGCAACACCTACCACCACGTCAACAACTTCCGTATCAGGGACCGCGAGCCGTTCTCCCTGCTCGCGCTGCGCGAGGCGCTGGCCGTGGTCACGGCGCGGCACGACATCCTGCGGACGTCGATGGCGCTGGAGGGCTACTCCCAACCGCTTCAGCTGGTCCACTCCCACGCCGACATCGCCCTCGCCGTGCACGACCTGCGCGGCCTCGGCGAGGAGCGGCAGCGCGCGGCGGCGCTCGCCTTCATCGCCGAGGAAAAGGCGAACCTCTTCGATCTGCACGTGGCGCCGCTGTTCCGGGTGAGTGTGCACCTGGAGTCCGACGAGGCCTGGCGGCTGACGTTCACCCAGAGCCACGCCATCACCGAGGGATGGAGCTACCACACCCTGCTGATGGAGCTGCTGGCCGCGTACCGCGCGGTGCGCGACGGACAGCCCCTGCCGGCTTACGAGACCCCGTCGGTGCGCTACGCCGACTTCATCGCGGCCGAGACCGAGGCGCTGGCCAGCGAGGAGCAGCGGGCCTTCTGGCAGGCGGTCGTGGACACGAGCGCGCCGTTCACTCTGCCCGAGGGCTGGGGGCAGGAGGGTCCCAGCGAGCCCTATCACCGGCTCGTCCCCTTCCACGATCTGGAGGAGGGCCTGCGGCGGCTGGCCGCCGCGGCCGGCGGGTCGCTCAAGAGCGTGCTGCTCGCCGCGCACCTGACGGTGCTCTCCCGGCTGACGCCCGAACGCGCCTTCCACAGCGGTCTGGTGGCCCACGGCCGTCTGGAGGCACCCGGCGGCGACCGGGTCCTGGGCATGCACCTCAACACCGTGCCCTTCCCGGCGGTGGGCGGCACCACCTGGCGTGAGCTGGTGCGCCGCACCTTCACGCAGGAGACCCGGATCTGGGGGCACCGGCGCTATCCGCTGCCCGCGATCCAGCGCGCCGCCGACAGCGCCGACCGGCTGATCACCGTCCTGTTCAGCTACCTCGACTTCCATCAGGTCGACACGGACGCGGTGGACGTCGAGGCGGGATTCGGGGTGGGCGGCAACGAGTTCGCCCTGGACGTGATCGCCGCCCGCGGCCATCTGAGCCTCGGTTCCTTCACCGATGTCATGAGCCGGGACAACGCCGAGCGGCTGGCGGACATGTACCGGCAGGTGCTCACCGCGATGGCGGAGAACCCGGACGGCGACGCCGCCATCGCCCTGCTGCCCGCCCAGGAGCGGCACCTGCTGTTCGGCGAGTGGAACGCCACGGACGTGGAGTGGCCCGCCGGCTCCGTCCTGGACCTGTTCGAGGAGACCGCGGCCCGCGTCCCCGAGGCGGTGGCCGTCGTCGCGGGCGAGCGCAGGCTCTCCTACCGGGAGCTCGACGAGCGGGCCAACCGCATCGCCCACCAGCTGCGCTCGCTCGGCGCCGGTCCTGACACGCTCGTGGGCGTCTGCCTGAACCGCGGCCCCGAGCTGGTCGCCGCCCTGCTGGGAGTGTGGAAGGCTGGCGCCGCGTACGTGCCGCTCGACCCCTCCAACCCCGCCGAGCGCCTGGCCCATGTCCTCACCGACAGTGAGGCCGCCGTCCTCGTGACCGACAGCGCGTCGGCCCACGCCACCGAGGGCCACCGGGGTCCGCGCCTCGACCTCGACGCCGACCGCGCCGTCCTGGCGGCGGCGCCCGCGACGCCTCCGGCGCGCGAGAGCGATCCCGGACTGCTCGCGTACGTCATCTACACCTCGGGATCCACCGGCACCCCCAAGGGGGTGATGATCACGCAGCGCGGTCTGGCCAATCACCTGCGCTGGGCCGCCCGGGACCTCACGGGCGACGAGGGCGGCGCGCCACTGTTCTCCTCCGTCGCCTTCGATCTGCCGGCCACCAATCTGTACGTCCCCCTGATCACCGGCCGTTCCGTGCACATCCTTCCGGCCGACCTGGACACCGCCTCGCTCGGCGAGGCGCTGGCGGGCGGGGCACCGTACGGCTTCATCAAGCTGACGCCCGGCCATCTCGAAGTCCTCACCCACCAGTTGCCGCCCGGCGAGCTGGCGCGGCTGGCGGGGACCGTGCTCGTCGCCGGGGAGGCCCTGCCGCCCCGGCTGGCCAACCATTGGCTCGGTCTGGTCGGGCCCGGCCGGCTGGTCAACGAGTACGGACCCACCGAGACCTCCATCGGCGCCACCGCCCACCCGGTCACCGGCGCGCAGAACAGCGCCGTCCCGCTCGGCGGTCCGCTGCCCAACACGACCGCGTACGTTCTCGACGCGCGGCTGCGCCCGGTCCCGGTCGGGGTGCCCGGCGAGCTCCACATCGGCGGCGAGGGCCTGGCTCGCGGCTATCGCAACTGCCCCGGGCTCACGGCCGAGCGCTTCGTGCCCGACCCGTACGGTCCGCCCGGGTCGCGGCTCTACCGGACCGGGGATCTCGCCCGCCATCTGCCGGACGGCACCCTGGACTTCCTCGGCCGGATCGACAACCAGGTCAAGATCCGCGGCTACCGCGTCGAACTGGGCGAGGTGCAGCACCGGCTCACCGAGTACCCGGGTGTGAAGGACGCCGCGGTCGTGGTCCATCAGACCGCGGACCGGGGTCCGGAGCTCGCCGCGTACGTGGTGGCCTCCGACGGGCTCGCGCCCGACCGGACCGCGCTGCGCGCGCATCTCGCGGCGACACTGCCCGACTACATGGTCCCGGTCGTGTTCACGCCGGTGGAGAGCATTCCGCTCACGCCCAACGGCAAACTGGACCGCCGGGCGCTGCCCGCGCCCGATCAGGACAGCCGGCCGTACGTGGCCCCAACCACCCCCACCGAGCAGGCGATCGCCGCCGTCTGGCGCGAGGTCCTGGGTCTGGAGAGGGTAGGTGCGGACGACAGCTTCTTCGATCTCGGCGGACACTCCATCCTCGCCGTGCGGATGCTCGCCACGGGACGCGAGGCCGGGCTGCCGCTCGCCGTATGGATGATCTACCAGGCCGGTACGCTCGCCGAACTCGCCGAACTCGTGGACGCGGAGCAAGGGCCGGACGGCGCCGTCGGCGGCGCCGGGGCCGGAGCGGGGAGCGACGGCACCCGGGTGCCCCGCCTGCCCGCCCAAGCACGGGCCGACGCCGGCACCGGTGCCCATCGCTCGGTCGGCCTCACCCTGCGCCGTCCCGACCCGGCGCTCCTGGAGCAGGCGCTGGCCGCCGTGGTCGCCCATCACGAGGCCCTGCGCCTGCGGCTCACGCCCGGTAGCGCCGAAGGGCTCATCGCCCCGGCGGAGTCCGCTCGGCTGCTCGAGGTCGTCGACCTGCGCGGGACGGCCGTGGCCGACCGGGCCGACGCCGTCGCGCGTGCGCTCGACGCGGCCCGCGACCGGCTCGACCCCGCGTCGGGGCCGGTCCTCCAGGCCACGCTGTGCGATGTCGGCGAGGAACGGCTGCTGGCCTCCGACGTCGCCTCCGAGATGTGGATCACCGTGCACGAGCTGGCCGCCGACGCGGCCTCCCTCGCCCTCGTGGCCGAGGACGTCGAGACCGCCTACCGCATGTGCGCACAGGGCTCCCCGGTGCGGTTGCCGTCCGTGCCCACACCCCTGCGGCAGTGGGCGAGCAGGACCGCCGAGCTGGCCGCGCGGCCCGAGACCGCGGACCAGGCCCACCAGTGGATCGGCCAGGAACGCGCGGGCGGGCTGCCGGTGGACCACCCGGGCGGTGACAACTCCCATGGCTCGGCCCGGACGGTCACCACGGTGCTCTCACCGGAGCGGACCCGTGCCCTGCTCGCCGGGTACGAGCCGGAGCAGGCGCTGCTGACGACCCTGGGCAGGGTCGTGACCCGCTGGACGGGCCGCGACCGGCTCGCCCTCGATCTGCGTACCGACCCCCGCGACGGCTCCGCCGCGGGGACCGATCTCTCGCGGACGGTGGGGCCGCTCGCCGACAGCGTCCCGCTCACTCTGTGGCTGCCCCGGACACGCGAACTGCCCGCCCTGCTGCGCTCCGTCGGCCGGCAGCTCGCCGAGCTGCCCGTGCCGCGCCATGTGTACGGAGTGCTGCGCGACCTGGCGCCCGACCCGGAGCTGGCGGCGGAGCTCCGCTCCGCCGAACGTCCGCGACTGGGCTTCGCCCTGCTCGCCGCGCCCTCCGCGCAGACGAACCCCGGCGCCGAACGGGACCATCTCCTCGATGTCGCGGCCGTGTTCGACGAGGGGCAGCTGTATCTGCGCTGGACGTACGGCTCCCGGCTGTACGACGCCGCGACGGTACAGCGGCTGGCCGATGAGCACCTCGTCGAACTGAACGCGCTGACCGCCCTCGCCACGACGCCCTCGCCGGCCGACGAGGGCGGCACGGGCGGCACGTCCGATGCCGGTGCCAGGGCCACCCGGACGACCCGCGCCACCCACCGGGTCGCGACCCGTTCGGTGCCCGAGGTGATGGCCCGCCACCACATCCCGGGAGCGGCGATCGCACTGATCGAGGGCGGCGAACTGGCCTCGGTGGAGACCCATGGCCATCTCGGTGCGGACGGCGAGGAACCGGTCGGCGAGAACACGCTCTTCGCCGCCGCGTCCATCAGCAAGCACGTGACGACCTTCGGCCTGCTGCGACTGGCCCAGGAGCAGGGCCTCGACCTCGACCTCGACGTCAACCGCTGCCTCAGCTCCTGGCAACTGCCGGCCCCCGACGCCGGGGACGCTCCGCCCGTCACTCTGCGGCACCTGGTGGCGAATCTGGCGGGACTCGCCGAGCCGCCGCGCCGCGCGGGCTACCGGATCGGCGAACCGGTTCCCTCCGTCCTCGACCTCCTGCACGGACGGTCGCCCGCCGAACCGGTTCCGGTCGGGCGGGAGTTCGCTCCCGGCGAGGTCTTCCGGCTCAACAACGCCCACTACTGCGTACTCCAGCAGGCGATGACCGATCTCTCCGGCGAACCGTTCCCGGAGCTGATGCGGCGGCTCGTGCTCGAACCGCTGGGCATGGAGCACAGCGGCTTCGACCCGGCCTTCCCGGAGACCTCGGGCCTCCCGGTGGCGCGCGGTCACGACCTGGAGGGCGTGCCTCTGCCCGGCGGCCACGAGGTCTATCCGGAGTCGGCGGCGCGCGGTCTGTGGACGACCGCCGGAGATCTGGCCAGGCTCGTCCTGGGCGTCAGGGACAGCCGGTTGGGCCGGCCGGGCGCGCTGGTGCCGCAGGAGGCGGTACGGGAGATGCTCACGCCGCAGTCCGACCGTCCGTACGGCTGGGGCACGATCGTCGACCACAGCGGCGTCGATCTCGAATTCGGTCACGGGGGTCAGGCGGCCGGATACCAGGCGATGTTCGGTATGCGCGCCCATGCCGGGTCGGGTGCCGTGGTGCTCACCAACGCCGCCTCCGGAAGGGAGCTGGTCACCCATCTGATGTCGACGGGCTGGTCGGACAAGGGCCGTCTGACCGGCTTCTGGCAGAGCGCGGCGGCGGAGACGGCCGTGCAGCCGCGATGAGCGAGGACACCCGAAGTCCCTCGGACTCCGCAGGCTCCCCGGAGTCCGGGGGCGCCCTCGGGACGGCCGGCGCGTCCGGCCGTCCACCGGTCCCGCTGCGCAGGAACACCGAGTTCATCCGCTTGTGGGCCGGGGCCGGCGTCTCGCAGTTCGGTACCCGGGTCGGCATGACGGCCTTCCCGTTGCTGACGCTGTATCACACGGGTTCGGCGGTGGACGCCGGTCTGGTCGGGTTCGCCGCCTCCCTGCCGAACTTCGTCGTCCAACTGCCCGCCGGCGCCCTGGTCGACCGCTGGGACCGGCGTCGGCTGATGCTCTGGTGCGACATCATCGGCGCCTTCTCGATCGCGGCCGTGGCCGTCGCCGTGTTCCTGGGACAGATCTGGTTGCCCCACCTGATGGCGGCCGCGTTCCTCGAAGGCGCCCGCGGCATCGTCGTCGATCTGGGCGAGCGGGCGAGTGTGCGGCAGGTGGTCGCCCCCGGCCAGCTCCCTGCCGCGCTCGCCCAGAACGAGGCACGAGGGCAGGCCATGGGCCTGCTCGGCCAGCCCGGCAGCGGCGGTCTGCTCGCCGTCGCGGGCTGGCTGCCCTTCGCCGCGACGGCACTGGCGAGTTCAGTGGCCGCAGTGTGCGTCGCGCTGATGCGCAAAAGCCGGGGCGTCCATACCGCCGCCCGCGCGCAGCCGCTGCACACCGACATCAAGGAGGGCGTGCTCTGGCTGTGGCGGCACCGGGTCGCCCGCCTGCTGGTCTCGCTCTTCGCGGGCTGCAACTTCGCCTTCCAGATCCTGATGCTCACCGTCATGGTGATCATTCAGCAGAGCGGCCGTTCCCCCGTGTTCGTCGCCCTGGTCACCGGCTGCGGCGGCCTCGGCGGTCTCGCCGGGGCGCTGGCCGCGCCCCGGCTGCGTCGGCGTTTCAGTCTGCGTGCCGTCTTTCTCGCCGGTTGTGTGCTGTGGGTCCTGATCACGCCGCTGGTCGCGTGGGTCCGCCACCCCGCGGGGCTGGCCGTCCTGCTGACCGCCACGACGTCGATCGTCGGCGTACTGAGCGTCACCGCCTGGGTATTCCAGGTCCAGCACACCCCCGACGAGCTCCAGGGCCGGGTGAACGGCACGGCGCGCTTCCTGGCCTCCGGAGCGAACTCCCTGGGCGCGCTGTGCGGCGGCTATCTGCTGGACAGGGCCGGCGCCGCACCGACCGGGCTCGTCGTCTGCGGTGTGCTGCTGCTGGTGACGACCGTGGTGGTGTCCGGGCGTCGGACTCTGGCCGAACCCGCGGCGGACCTTTCGTGATTTCCGGCCGAACTTCCAGCTGAGGCTATGCTTTTGTTCATGCAATCCCTCCACCGACTGATCCAGTGGCTGCGTCACCCCTTATGGAAGATATGGCAGACACTCACTTTCCTGACCGTCGGTGTTCCGCTTCAACTCGTCGCCCTTTTCTGCGCGCTGGTTCCCGTCATGAGACCGGCCATGACGCTGGTGCAGCAATATCGCTTTCAGGCCATGCTCGGCGTGGAGATCGCGCGCGCCTCGGCCGACGACCCGAGAACGAGCCGGCGCCAGGCGAAATACCACCTTCTGGCCGGGCCTGCGGTGGCGCTGGGAGCATTGATCGGTCTGGCCCTGTGGGTCCTGGGGTTCGTGGCCGCCACGGTGTACATCTGGGTGTGGCAGCTCCCGCTGGAGTGGCGTCTGGCGCATCACGGCTACTCGGTCACGGCTGCCTATGTCATGGCCGCCGGCCTTGCCGTACTCGCCCTCGCCACCTGGGTGTGCCACGGCCTGGCCCGGCTGGACGTCTTCGCCGCCACCGGGCTGCTCGGCCCCACCCGGGCCGAGCTCCTGGAGCGGCGGGTGGAGAACCTCACCGAGAGTCGGGCGGGCATGGTGGAGGCCGCCGACGCCGAGCGCCGCCGCATCGAGCGGGACCTGCACGACGGCGCTCAGCAGCGGCTGGTCGCCATGGCCGTGCACCTCGGCCTGGCCAAGGCCACGCTCGGCGAACTCCCGGAGGACGCCCGCAAGGTGATCGAGGACGCGCACCGCGAGGCGAAGGAAGCCATTTCCGAACTGGGCGATCTGGTACGCGGTCTGCATCCGGCCGTGCTGGAGGACCGGGGGCTCGACGCGGCGCTGTCCGGCATCGCCGAGCGCGTTCCGCTGCCCGTGCGGCTCAACGTCGAGCTGGCCGAACGGCCCTCGCCGACCGTCGAGGCGGTCGCCTATTTCGTCGTCTCCGAGGCCCTCACCAATGTGATCAAGCACGCCGAGGCGTCCCGCGTCGACGTCACGGTCGGCCGGGTCGGCGACACCTTGCTGGTCCTGGTCTCGGACGACGGGGTCGGCGGCGCGGATTCCGCCGGCGGGACCGGGCTCAGCGGCCTCGCCAAGCGGGTCGCGTCCGCCGACGGTACGTTCGGCCTCAGCAGCCCGGCCGACGGGCCGACCGTACTGACGGTGACGCTGCCCTGCGGCTCGTGACGGCGAAGAGCCGGCCCGGGGGATCTTCGATCCACCCGGGCCGGCTCTCGGCCCGTCGGCCGGCTCAGTCCCACGTCCAGACCGCGGCCGTACGCCTGCCACGACCACGCCACCACAGGGCGAGGCAGATCGGGACCGCGGCGATGGCCGGCAGCAGTCCCACGGCCCAGCTGGCCTCGATGGGCGGTCCCGGCCGCGGTCCCACCGGGACGCTCAGGCTGCCCCGCCCCGCGCCCTCGGGCCCCTCGACCGCCAGCTCGAACCGCCAGGTGCCCTCGTCCGGCAGCAACGTGCCGTCCAGCCCCCAGCGGTCGTGGGAGCGGGTGTACCGGGGCAGCGCCCGCCCGAGGCCTGCGCCCCGCTTGCCGTAGTCCTCGCCCGACGGCCCGATGAGGTGCAGCCGCGCGGTGCGTCCCTTGATGCCCCGCTCGGCCTGGAACGTCATGTCCAGGGAACGGCCGGCGTACAGCGGCCAGTCGGTGAAGGACACCTCGATGTCGTACGGGCCCGCCCGCAGCAGCTCGGAGTGCACCACCGCAGGCGCACCGGCGTCGGCGGCCGAAGCGACCGGAGCCGCGAGGGCTCCCGCCAGGACCGCGAGAAGGACCGCCGCGAGCGAGCGCCGCAGGTTCCGCGCACGGCCGCCCGGCCGCGCGGTGTGTCCTCGCATGCTCACACCTCCATCGCGGGCCGCAGCCCTGATTCGGGCGCCGGAGCCGGCGCCGCCGAAGCCGGGGACGAGACGCCCGCACCCGGACCCAGCCTGCGCAGGGCGATCGCCGCGGACCAACCCAGCGGGCCGGCGGCCGTGCCCAGGACCGTCGCCAGCACGATCGCGAGCGGCGAGAAGCCGTTGCCCAGCTGTGGGGTGTAGAGCAGCACCATCGCCAGGGCGGCGACCGCGCTGACCGCGGGAACGGCGGTCCTCGGGGTCAGTCCACGGCGCCGCAGGATCACCAGGGCCACTTCCACCAGGACCGCGATCAGCGGCAGCACCATGGGGTAGAGCGACGCCAGGGTGGGCTCGCCCGAGATGTTGTCCCGCAGCGACATGCCCAGGCTCTCGGCGTAGACCCGGGTGATCCAGGGGGCGAAGAACCAGTCGATCGCATGGAGCGCCCCGAAGACCAGTCCGGTGAACGTGACCCAGCCGGTGGCACGCGTCACGCCGGCCACCATCAACAGGGCGAACAGCGCGACCGCGGTCATCGACACCTCGAAGGGCTGCGCCCAGAAGAGCGCGAACATCATCGAGGTAAGGGAGGTGGCCACGGACAGGGCGACCCCCCAGCGGCTGACCGCCCGGTCCCCGAGCGCGGTGAACGCCAGCACCGTGCCGACGCAGATGGTCAGTCCGCCGAGAGAAAGGCCCACATGGGGCGGTGAATTGAGGGTGACATCGAATCCGTACACGGTGTGCCACCACAGATCGATCATTCCGTAGATCAGCTCGACCGCCGCGCCGACGCCGGCGACGAAGAATCCGATCGGGGCCCGGAAGACGCGCAGCACGGTGACCGAGCGGCCGGTGGCGGCCACGCTGTCCGGGTCGGCGCGCCAGACGCCGGTGCGCATCAGCACCATCACCACGCCGGTCAGGCCGGCCAGGGTGGGTGCGGCGTAGATGAGCATGTGGGGGGCGGTGAAGAAGGTGTCCGGGCCGACGTCGTCGTGCCACTGCACGTCCCAGACCACGCCGAAACTGGTCGCGAGCAGGGCGACCGACAGCAGCCAGCACCCGACCAGTTCGGCGCGGTCGGGGCGGCCCGATGTCGTGGAAGTGCTCATGCGAGGGCGGACTGCTCCATGCTCAGGCGCAGACTCAACGGCCGCATGTCCGTCCACACCTCCTCGATGCGGGACAGGCACTGCTCGCGCGTGCCCTCGGTGCCCTCGGCACTCCAGCCGTCCGGCAGTTCACGATCCAGCCACCAGATGGAGTACTGCTCCTCGTCGTTGAGGACGACGCGGTAGAGGGCGTCGTCGGAGAATTCTTCGGCCATGACATGCTCCTCGGCATTTTCCGGAAAGGGATTCCGGGGAATGCTCAGCCGCTGTCCTATACCGCCTCTATACCAAGGGGCTGATGCCGGGAACCGGCGAGTATGGCCGGAATATAGCTGCCCTCCGCAGGATGACCGGGACAGGAGCGCACGATCCGCCACACCGGGAGGTCACGGTCTCAATGCAGCACCGTCAGGGATGGAAACCGCTGGAGATCGGACCGGCCGACGCGGGGGTCACCGCGGACGCCGACGGCCTCGTCGCCCATCTGGATTCGCTCACCGATCTGGAGCAGCTTCTCGCCAAGGAGAAGGCACTGGTTTTCCGGGGCTTCCAGGTGCCCGAGGGCGCGCTCGACGCCGTCATGGACCGACTGCTGCCCAACCGGCTCGCGTACGTGCACGGCAACTCCCCGCGCACGAAGGTCGGCAAGAACATATACACCTCGACCGAGTACCCGGCCGAGTATGTGATCTCCATGCACAACGAAATGTCCTATGCCCACCAGTGGCCGGCCCGGCTGCTCTTCTACTGCGCCGTCGCCCCGGCGACCGGTGGCGCCACTCCCGTGGTCGACGGCCGGCTGTGGCTGGACTCCCTCGACGACGACGTCCGCGAGGCCTTCGCGGGCGGTGTCCGGTACACCCAGAACCTGCACGGCGGCCGCGGACTCGGCAAGAGCTGGCAGGACACCTTCGAGACCGGCAGCAAGGACGAGGTCGAGGAGTTCCTCGCCGGTACGCGGGCGAGCTGGCAGTGGCTGCGCGGTGACGCGCTCCGGGTGACCCAGGACCGGGCTTCGACCCTGCGGCATCCGCTCACCGGCGAGGAGGTCTGGTTCAACCAGGCCGACCAGTGGCACCCCGCGGGACTGGGCGACGAGACCGCCGCCGAGCTGGCCAAGGTCCTGCCGGCCGACGAACTGCCGCAATCCGTCAGTTACATCGACGGCAGCCCGATCCCGGCCGCTCACGTCCACCAGATCCGTGACCGTGGGCTCGCGGCGGCCGTCGACGTCGACTGGCGCCAGGGCGACCTGCTGCTCATCGACAACGTCCTGGTCGGCCACGGCCGCCGGGCGTACTCCGGAGCGCGCCGTGTGCTGGTGGCCATGTCCAACTGACCGCGCCACCCCCGGTCTCATCCGGAGGTGAGCAGGGGGCACGCCCGGTAGGCACGCGCGACCCGGACCAGCCAAGTGATCTCCGCGCTCAGATCAGCCGCCGACGGCCCGTCTGCGGCCCGCAGCGTGTCGGGCACCGCCGGCCGCAGACCCAGCCGCTGGGCGTGCAGGGCGGCCTTGAGCTGGGTGGCCGTGACGCTGGCCGCCAGTTCCTCGCCGACGAGACCGGTGGCTTTGCCGAGCCGGGCGGCCCGCTCGGCGACCTCCGCGTCGAGACTCTCCCGCAGGGCCAGTTGTCCGTCCCGGATCTCGATGGCCCTGCGGTACAACCGGAACTCTATCTTCCGTATGGTCAGCAGGGACCAGAGCCGGGAGAACCGCCCCTCCTCCAGGGCGATGTCCGGCCTGCTCCGTACCAGCGCCAGCCACAGCGGATGGAGCCGCTGGTACTGCATGTAGCCGCGCGCCGCACGGCGGGCCTGGGTCAGCAGCGGCCCCCAGCCCGGCAGCGTCCACCCCGTCTGGGCGAGCAGTCCCCCGATGCCGCCGCAGAGCCACGCGGCACGCTCCACCCAGGAGGGGTTCTGCGCGACGCACCCGCACACCCCGTTGGCGAAGCGGACCGCCCCGTACCCGAGCGAGAGCGCGGATCCCACCGCCGTGACACGCAGTCCGCGACGCAGCCACAACCGGTTCACCCGCCGCGCGCAACGCAGGCACAGGACCGATACCAGCACCTCACCGACCATGAACACGGCGCTGTACAGCAGCAGATAGCGCCGGTAGTCGGCGTCACCCGCGTAGTGGACGGTGAAGTCCCGGGGATGTTCGCCCGAGGAGCTCAGCCGGACGAAGAGCACGGCCAGCGCGGCCACCACCCCGCAGAGGACGAGGAGATGGCGAAGCATGTTCCGCCGGGCCCGTCCGGGCGGGAGGAGCATCCGGTCGAACAGGGCGCACTGCGCCACGATCAGGCCCATCACACAACTCTGGGCCAGCAGTGCCGCGCTGTTGGCAATCCCCGTGAGCCTGTCGACAGCGATCCAGACCACTGGGGTGGACAGGGTGAAGCTGAGCGCCGAGAAGCCGTGCACGGCGCACAGGGCCCACAGCGCGGGGTCGCGCGGGGCACGCCGCAGCGGACCGATCTTGTAGAGCAGAGCCGCCACCGCGACCAGGGCACACAACGGGTGCAGCAGAGTCGTCACGTGGGACCGGCCGGCCCAGGGATGTCCGGGTGCTGGGGCAGCAGCGTGCGTTCCAGCCTGTCGACGAGCACGGCGCTCTCGGCCATGGGCGCCCAGACCGGGTCCAGGGGCCGGTGGTTGGCGCCCTGGAGGAGCAGCGTGCCGATCAGCTCGGCCTCCTGCTCCTCGTCCTGCGTATAGGCGGTCCGCCGCCGCATGTCGGTGATCGTCCGCGGGTCGAGACCGGGCAGCAGCAGCCGCGCCATGTCCTCGCTCACGGTCGGCTCCCGCGGCCGTTCCTCGTCATGGCACAGCAGGTGCCCCAGCTCGTGTCCGATGATGTGCTGCTGGTGGACCGGGCTGGTCAGCTGCTCGTAGAAGATGTAGTCGGCCTGGGACGTACGGACCCACACCCCGCAGTGGCCGTCGGCGGGGAAGGGCATCGCCTCCAGATGGATGGCCCGTCCCGTCCGCTGCGTGACCCGTCGGCACACATCGGGGATGCCGTAGGAGGACGGCAGGCCGAGTCCGCGGACAAGAGCCGCGCAGCGTGCCCGCCGCCTGCGCGTCGTCATCCCTCGCACGGCTCGTCCGGGCATTCCGACAGCCCTTCCAACTCCCGTACCCGCTGGATCACTTCGGTGATGGAGTCCAGGCTCTTCGCGGACAGGCCGGAGGCGCGCAGGGCGATGGCCTGCACCCCGGCGTCCTTGAGCGCGGCCATGAGCCGCAGGTCCCCCGCCACCTTGTCATCGGCGCCGTTGTCGAAGAAGTAGGTCGGCGGAACACCGAAGAACTGGGCGAGTGCCTCGACGTGACGCAGCGTCGGGTTGTCCCGGTGCCCCTTGCGCAGCAGCCAGATGTAGCTCGCCGAGATGGGCACCCCGCTGAGGGTGATGCTCCGGGCGACCTCCTCCGTGCTGTACGGGCGCCGGCCTCCTGGAGTCACAGTGTGGAACAGGTGGTTGAGCTTGTCGGCGAGACGCAGTCCGACCGTCGCGCCAGGTTCGTCCACGTGGACACCTCCAAACTGGTGGTCGGATTCTACGTCGGGTGATCGCTCCCGGCGGGAAGATCAAGTCTTTGCCCCGCGTTGATCTTCTCACTCCGCCGCCGGTCGATTCCTTGGGTAGAGTCCACAACTCATGTAGCAGGTGCGGTATCGGGATGACATTCCTCAGTCGAGACCAGGACTGATGTCGTCCCTGCGGGGGTGATCGTGCGGTGGGACATGCGGTCGCCATGTGCTTCTGGGGAGGGCGCAGTGTTCGACTTACTTGGGCTGGACGACATCGCACAGGCCGTGTACGAGGAGATGCTCAAGGATCCGTCGGCGGCCGCCGACGCCATCGCGTGGAGACTCGACCGGCCGGCCGGCCAGGTGCGGAACGCGATGACCCAACTGAACCGTCTCTCGCTGATCCGGCCGTCCTGGCAGGACCCGGGCGAGTACCGCGCGGTCGAACCCGAGGTCGGTCTCAAGCTCCTGCTGTCCACCCAGGAGGCCGATCTGCGCCGCCGGCAGGAGGAGATCGAGGCGGGCCGGCTCGAACTCGAACGACTGGCCGCCCAGTACGCCGAATTCAGCCGCTCCCGGCAGGGCACCGACACGGAACGGCTCGGCGGAATCGACGCCATACGCCTGCGCATCGAGGCGCTGGCGGCGGGCTGCTCCTCCGAGATCATCGCCTTCGTGCCCGGTGGCGCGCAGTCGCGGGCCAACATGGAGGCGAGCCGGCCGCTGGACGAATCAACCCTGGCCCGAGGGGTGCACATGCGCAGCGTCTACCTGGAGAGCATCGGCAACGACCGGGCCACGATGGAGTACGCGCGCTGGCTCGGCGACTCGGGTGCGCACATCCGCTTCGCCACGGTGCTGCCGCCCCGCATGGTGATCTACGACCGGGAGGTGGCGATCGTCCCGGACGATCCGGACGCCACCCACCGGGGGGCTCTCGTCACCCGGAGCAAGGGCGTCGTCAGCGCGCTGTGCGAGCTCTTCGAGCAGGTCTGGAGCACCGCACGGCCCCTGGACTACGAACCGTGGCCGGGCGACGACGACGGACTCACCCTGCAGGAACAGGCCGTACTGGACCTGTTGGCGCAGGGGAACGCCGACGACCAGATCTCCCGCCGGCTGGGCATCTCCGTCCGCACGACCCGGCGCATCACGGCCGGCCTGGCGCACCGGCTGGGCGCCAAGAGCAGGTTCCAGACCGGGGCCCTGGCAGCACTCCGCGGCTGGCTCGACCCCCAGCGGCCCGCCGTATAGAGCCGGTATAGGGAACCGTCCGACGCTTCTCGACGGCGTCGGCGGCCGGTCATCCACGACCGCCGGCCGCCCCACCACTGTCGACCACACGAGGTGCGGCATGCTTCCCCACACTCAGCGAACCGAAGCGCGCGGAGCCAAGCTCCTGGGCATCGGTGTCTACCGGCCACAGCGCGTGGTCGGCAACGACGAAGCGGCGGTCAGGACCGGGCGTACGGCCGACTGGATCCGGCGCCGCACCGGAATCCTCGAGCGCCGCTACGCCGAACACGACGAGACCGTGGCCGGCATGGCCGTCGAGGCGTCCAGGAAGGCGCTGGCCGACGCCGGTGTCACCGCCGCCGAGATCGACACGGTCCTGGTCGCCTCGATGTCGGATCTGCGGCAGAGCCCCGCCTCGGCTCCCGAGGTGGCCCACCGCATCGGCAGCCGGGCCGCGGCCTTCGACCTGAACGCCGCGTGCTCGGGCTTCTGTTACGGCCTCGCCCTCGCCGCGTCCATGGTCAGGGACGGAACGGCCGGCCATGTCCTGCTGATCGGCTCCGAGAAGATGACCGACATCGTGGACCCCCACGACCCGGGCGCGGCGTTCCTCTTCGCGGACGGAGCGGGAGCCGTCGTGATCGGGCCCGGCCGCCCCGAGGAGGACGGGATCGGCCCCGTCGTCTGGGGTTCCGACGGCGGACGCGGCGATCTGATCGCGCACGACGCCTCGTGGGCGGAGTACCGCGACACCCCCCGTGCCGCCTGGCCCGCGATGCGGATGGCCGGACCCGAGGTCTTCCGCTGGGCGATCGAGGACATCCCCGACACAGCCGGGAAGGCCGCGGCGGCGGCCGGGACGACACTGGATCGCCTCGACGCCTTCGTCCCGCACCAGGCCAACCTGCGGATCATCGACACCCTCGCCCAGCGCCTCGCCCTCCCGCCCGAGGTCGCCGTCGCCCGCGACGTGGTGCACTCCGGCAACACCTCTTCCGCGTCCATCCCGCTGGCCGTCTCCCGGCTGCGCGAGCTGGGCGCGGTCGGCAGCGGTGCCACGGCCCTGCTCGTCGGCTTCGGCGCCGGGCTCACCTGGGCGGCGCAGGTCGTCCGGCTGCCCTGACAGCCACGGAACGACACGTACGGGTGGCTACCCCACGTACCCGCATACGGACTTCAGCACGGACATGAGACAAGGAGCACACGGTGAGCAGCGCAAGCACGGCCCGAACCGCCTCGCCGGCCTGGGAGTTCACCCCCGGTCGGCCCGCCCTCGCGACGATCGGCGGGCTGACGGCCATGGCCGAGGCGGAGCGATGGCTGATCTCGGTCCGCGCCGAACTGGAGGCGGCCCTGCATGAACACGGCGCCGTGCTCCTGCGGGGCCTGCCCCTCGCGGGCGTCGACGACTTCGCCGCCGTACGGGACGTCCTCCTCCCGCAGCGCACCCCGTACCGCGAGAAGGCCACGCCACGCAGTGACTTCGGCAACGGCGTGTACTCCTCCACGGATCTGCCGCCCTCCCAGCCGATCCGGATGCACAACGAGAACAGCTACACCCTGACCTTCCCCGGTCTGCTGATGTTCGCCTGCCTGGTCGCGCCGTCCGAGGGCGGCGCCACCCCGGTCGCCGACTGCCGTGAGGTCCTGCGCCTCCTCCCCGACTCCATGGTCGAGCGGATGCGCACCACCGGCTGGCTGCTGCGGCGCAGTTACTCCGACAACATCTCCACGCACTGGACGACCGCGTTCGCCACCGAGGACAGGAGCGAGGTCGAGCGGTACTGCGCAGAGAACCTCATCTCCCACCAATGGCAGGAGGACGGCAACCTGCGCACCAGCCAGTTGCGGCCCGGGATCGTCCGGCATCCCGCTACGGGCGAGGACGTGTGGTTCAACCATCTCGCGTTCTGGAACGAGTGGTCCCTGGACGAGGAGCTCCGGGAGGCGCTCACCGACGAGTTCGGGTGGGACGGGCTGCCGTTCAACACCTCCTTCGGTGACGGCGAACCGCTCACGAAGGCTGAGCTGGACCTGATTCAGGACGCCTACGACCGGGCCACGGTCCGCGCACCCTGGCAGGTCGGCGATCTGCTCCTGGTCGACAACGTCCTGACCGCCCATGGCCGTGACCCCTTCCGGGGCGACCGCCGGATCGTGGTGGCCATGGGGAACCCCGTGGAGATCACCGACTGCAGCCCCGGCATCCGCCCCGCCCCCTAGGGCCTGCCGTTTGGCTCACGCGGCCGTACGCGGGGCAGCCGACAACGCACTGCGCCTCGACGCCACCTGATCCAAACGACAGACCTCTAGCGCCCTTCTCTCATTTCAGGCCTCAGCCGTGTTCTCGTCCGACCCGTCGTTTCTCCCCGTTCTCGAAGGAGCCCGTTCCATGGCCGATCCCCTCCGGCAGCCGGCCGACCTGCTGAGCCGCTTCCACCAAGCGGTCCGCGCCGATCCGGACCGGACCGCCGTACGGGCGGCGGACGGCGAGCTGAGCTTCGCCGAACTCGAACGGGCCACCGGGTGGCTGGCCGAGGCTCTCCGCTCCCGGGGCGTCGGCCGGGGCGACCGGGTCGGTGTGAGCCTGCCGCGCGGCAGAGGACTCGTCGTGGCGCTGCTCGCGGTGTGGCGTACGGGCGCCGCCTATGTGCCGCTCGATCCCGCCTACCCGCGGGACCGGCTGGCGTTCATGGCCGAGGACGCGGGCATCCGGCAGCTGCTGGCGGCGGGCGACTCCCCGGCCGGCCCGCCGTTCCTGCCCGCCGGCGTGGAGGTGGTCCCCGTGGACGTACGGACGGAACACCCGTCCTCCGCCCGCATGGACCCGGAGGTGCCCGCCCTCGCCCCCGCCTACGTCATCTACACCTCGGGCTCGACCGGCACCCCGAAGGGCGTGGAGGCGACGCGGGGCGGTGTGGCCTCGCTCGTCTCGGCGCTCGAAGCGGCCGGCATGTACGACGCCGGGCCACGGGTCGTCGCCTGGAACGCCAGTGCCTCCTTCGACGCGTCGGTCCAGCAGTGGGTGCGCGTGTGCCGGGGCGACACGGTGGTGGTGCTGGACGACGACCACCGCAAGGAGCCCGAGCGGCTCGCCGACCTGCTCGACCGGTACGGCGTCACCGATCTCGATCTGACCCCGTCGCACTGGGAGATGCTCCGCGCCCGGTTGCTGCCCCCGCGTGCGGACGGCCGCGTGCTGCGGCTCTTCATGGGCGGGGAGCCCGTTCCCGGGCACGTATGGCGCGAACTCGCCGCGGCCGGTGTCCGGGGAGAGCTCGAAGCGCTGAATCTCTACGGGCCGACCGAGTGCACCGTCGACGCCACCGCCGCCTGGATCACGGGCGAGCAGCCGCACATCGGCCGCCCGCTCGGCGGAGGCGGCCAGGTGCACCTCCTGGACGGACAGCTGCGGCCGGTGGCGCCCGGCACCGCCGGCGAGGTGTACATCAGCGGGCCGCGGCTGGCCCACGGCTATGTGAACCGGCCCGCGCTCACCGCGGACCGCTTCGTGCCCGACGGCCTCGGCGGTCCTGGCGCCCGGATGTACCGCACCGGCGACCGGGCGAGGCTGACGGCCGGAGGCGATCTGGAGTTCCTCGGACGCGTCGACCGTCAGGTCAAGATTCGTGGCTTCCGGGTCGAACTGGGGGAGATCGAGCAGGTGTTGTCCGCGCATCCGGACGTCGCCACGACCGCCGTACTGGTACGGGACGGCGGCGCCGCCGGGGATCAGCTGGTGGCCTACTGCGTACCGGCGGAGCGGGTCGACGGGCCCACCGCCACCGCGCTCACCGAGCGGTTGCGCGAGCACGCGGCCGAGGCCCTGCCCGCCTTCATGGTGCCCTCCCTCTATCTGCTCCTGGACGAGCTGCCACTGACCCCGAACGGCAAGCTCGACACGGCCGCCCTGCCCGGAGCCCGGGAGGCGAGCGCCTCCGCGGCGGCGGGAAGCGCACCGCAGGGCGAGTTCGAGAAGCTCATCGCGGACGTCTGGTCCGAGGTGCTGGGCCGGGAAGGGGTGGGCGCGGACGACGACTTCTTCGCCCTCGGCGGCCACTCGCTCATGGCGCTGCGCTGCGTCGCACGCCTCAAGAAGCACCTCGGCCTGGTCATCTCGATCAGGGAGGTCTACCGCTACCCCCGGCTGCGGGACCTCGCCCGGCACGTCGAGGACACGAACCGGCCCGCCACCGCCGCCCGTACCTGACCCATTTCCAACGAGATCGCAGAAGAGGACAGAGATGCAGCTGCTCGAAACGGCACTGGTCCGACCCTGGCAGGTGCCGGACGTCCGGCGGACACTGGTCTGCCTCGGGTTCTGTGGCGGGGGCGCGGGTGTGTACCTGCGCTGGGCGGACGCGATGCCGGCCGGCGTGGAGCTCGCCGCCGTCTGCTATCCCGGCCGGGAGGGACGGTTCGTGGAGGACTTCGCCGCGGACTGGGACGCCCTGGCCGAGGACGCCCTCGCCGTCGTCACCGCCGTGGAAGGACCCTACGTGCTGTTCGGACACAGCATGGGGGGCTGGATGGCCTTCGACGTCGCCTCCCGCATCGAGGAGCGCGGCGGGCGTGCCCCCGAGGCCCTCGTGGTCTCCGCGGCGAACGCGCCCAGCTTCGGACTGACGGTCCGGGACATGTTTCCCGCGCAACAGGACACCGACGAGCAGCTCATGGACTGGATGCGCACATTCGGCCTCCTGCCGGAGCATGTACTCGGGGATCCGGACCTGGCGGAGATGGCCCTGGAGCTCATGCGCGCCGACATCCGGGTCCGCGACACCTTCTACCACCGCGAGGGTGCGAAGGTGAGCACGCCCCTGCAGATCCTCTCCGGCGCCGACGACGACATCATCGACCGGCATGTGGCCGACCACTGGCGCAAGCTGTCGACCGGCGACTTCCGGCACGACGAGCTCCCGGGCGGCCACTTCTACACCCCGGACATCTGGCGCGGCCTGCCGTCCCGGATCACCTCCCTGCACCAGGACTGAGCGAAGAGCGGTACGGGATCAAGGCGCGAAGGGGTGATTGATCCGCTGTGGAGGAACGGACACCGGCCGAACAAGCCCTGAGTCGGTCATACGTCACCGCTGACGGACTCCGTTTCGACGTCACCGAGATGGCGGTCGAGCACCATCCGAACCGCAGCGCGTCGTTGACGTACTCGCTCACCGTGGGCCGCCCGGGCCACCCGGACGAGCGCTGGGTGGTCACCCTGCCCTGGGACGACAAGTCCTGGGCGGATGTACTCACTTCTCCCGCGCCCCCTGCCGACCGGCTGCGGCAGCTCGTGCGTCTCGTCCGGGCCCATCTGGACGAGTGGTGGGACACGAAGGGACACAACCGCCAGTCGGCGAATCTGGGACGGCGACTCGGCTGACCCTCGCGCACCCCAGGAGTCGTCGTCACTTGACGACGAGCTCTGGCTAGGCGCCACCGCCGCCACCGGGCGCGTCCAGGGCGATGTCGTCGGCGTAGTACCTGCCCTGTGCGTACCAGCCGTGCACGTAGATCGTCGCGCTGGTCTGGGAGGCACCTGTGGTGAAGGAGACGGCCAGTTGGCTGTATCCGGAGTGGGAATTGGTCCAGGTGGAGGCACCGCCGTTCACGCCCAGGTAGACGTAGGAACCGCGGACCCACCCGCTGAGTGAGTAGGTGGTGTTCGGCCGTACCGCGACGGTCTGGTTGCACTGCGCGATGTCACTCGAACTCACCCTCCCCTGAAGGGCCTTGGAGCCCGTGTGGACGGGGGAGGAGACGATCGAGCCCGGGTTGCCGGTGCAGCTCCACGGCGAGATGCTGCCCGACTCGAAGCCGGGGTTGGTCAGGACGTCGGCGGCCCCGACCGCGCCCGGACCGGCCGGCGTCGGGGCGGCCGACGCGCTCGCCGAGGGTGCGGCCGGGGTGGCGGCGGTACGGCCGGGGATCAGGAGGGAGCAACCGAAGCCGACGACGGCCGCCGCGACCACCGCGATCACCATGGCCGCCCGGCGCTGTCCGGGCCCGAGGCGCGGGCGACCTGCGGGACGCGGCGGGCGGACGTCGCCGTCGGGTGCGGGGAGTTCCTCCGCCTTGCCGCCGGGGACAGGCGGGAGTTCCTCCGTCTCGCCGTCGGTCCGGGTGTGCGGGACGGGTGCGGCCACGCTCTCGTGGCTGCGGTAGTCCTTGTCCTGGCGTATCTCGTCGAGCAGTTGGGCCAGCGCGTCGGTGCGGCGCGGGCGCAGCACGCGGATGGGCTCCAGCGCGGGGCGGTCGTCCGGTGGGTCGGACTCGGGCGGTGTGGGCACGGTGCTCTCCTTCCGTCCCGTGGTAGAAACCTGAGCTGTCACTGTGGAATTGATACGCAACGCCCGCTCCGGAGGTTCAGTCGACGCCGCGCCCGGGGAAGCACGCGGGACGCCCGTGAGGTCAGAGACAGCCGTACGTCGATCGGGCGCTGACGCGTTGACGCGGGCCGGTCCGAAGTCCTCGACCTTCATGTCCTCGACCTTCATGTGCGCGGCGTTGGTGACGCGACGGCCGTAGCGCATGACCCTCGCCGCCGAGTGTTCCGGTCGTGCCGGAGGAGCAGGTCCACTTCCTGATGGCGGTGCCGGGGAGACCCTGGGATTGAAACCGTTCAATCGACGGGTGACGCGAATCAGCCAGATCCCGCATGGTGACACGGATCAACGGCACGGAACCACGGAATTTCCTGCACGCACATTGACCCCTACCTCCCACACCCCTACCTTCACCGACGTGAATCGATTCACAACTCCTAGGTGAGGGGCCGCAATTGATCAGCAGGAGGAACATCCTGGCGGGCGCGGCGGGTGCCGTTGCCGCGACGGCCACCGGAGCGGGACCGGCCATGGCCGCGCCCGCGTCCGCACCGGCTTCCGCGACGGCGGGGGCGCGTGCCCGGCGCGGAGCTCCGCGCGTCACCACTCCGACCGTCGAGTACGTGCAGCACCCCTTGGGCCTCGACGCGCAACACCCCCGGCTGAGCTGGCCGATGGCCTCGGACAAGCCGGGAACACTCCAGGGCGCCTACCAGATCCGCGTCGCCTCCAGCGCGTCGGGCCTGTCCGACCCGGATGTCTGGGACAGCGGAAAGGTGACCTCCGACCAGTCCGTCCTCGTCCCGTACGCCGGCCCTCAACTCGCCCCGCGGACACGCTACTTCTGGTCCGTACGGGTCTGGGACACCGATGGCGCGGTCTCCGGCTGGAGTGCGCCGTCCTGGTGGGAGACCGGCCTCATGGACACCGCGCGGTGGTCGGCGGACTGGGTCTCCGCCCCTCCGGCCCTCACGGACGCGCCCTCCCTCGAAGGCAGCGCCTGGATCTGGTTCCCCGAGGGGAACCCGGCGAGCAGCGCCCCGGCGGCCACGCGGTGGTTCCGGCGGGTCGTCGATCTCCCCGCCGACGTCACGGCGGCGAAGATCGCCGTCAGCGCTGACAACGTTTTCTCGCTATCGGTGAACGGCGCCGAGGTGGCCCGCACCGACCTGGCGACCGACAACGAGGGCTGGCGCCATCCGGCCGTGGCCGACGTCCTCGGGCGGCTGCGCCCCGGACGGAACGTTCTGGCGGTCGCGGCGACCAACGCGACGGTGGGCCCCGCCGGTCTGGTCGCCGTGCTGACCCTGCGCACGGCGGCGACCGGCGAACAGCGGATCGTCACCGACGGCTCCTGGAAGGCAACGGACGCGGAGCCTCCGGGCGACTGGCGCGGGGACGGCTTCGACGACAGTGGCTGGTCTGCGGCGAAGGTCGCCGCCGCGTGGGGGGCGGGCCCTTGGGGAAGGGTCGTTCCGGCGTCGTTCGCCGCGAACCAGCTCCGGCACGAGTTCACGCTGCCCCGCAAGAAAGTGGCCCGCGCGCGCCTGTACGCCACGGCTCTCGGCCTGTACGAGGCGCACCTCAACGGACGCCGGGTGGGCCGCGACCAGCTCGCCCCCGGCTGGACCGACTACCGCGAGCGTGTCCAGTACCAGACGTACGACGTCACCTCCCTCCTGCGGCCCGGCGCCAACGCCATCGGCGCCTGTGTGGCGCCGGGCTGGTACGCGGGCAACGTCGGCATGTTCGGGCCCCACCAGTACGGTGAACGCCCCGCCCTGCTGGCACAGTTGGAGGTCGAGTACGCCGACGGGACGAGTGAACGCGTCACCTCGGGCACGGACTGGCGGGCCGCCGCCGGACCGATCGTCGCCGCGGACCTGCTGGGCGGCGAGACGTACGACGCGCGCATGGAGACCCCCGGCTGGACCTCACCCGGTTTCGACGACGGGACCTGGCTCGCGGTGCGCGCCGCGGGGGATGCCGCGCCCCCTCGGATCGTCGCGCAGGCGGACGGCCCGGTGCGCGTGGCCGGTGAACGGCCGGCCGAGAAGGTGACCGAGCCCGCGCCGGGCGTCTTCGTCTTCGACCTGGGCCAGAACATGGTCGGCTCGGTGCGGCTGCGTGTCTCGGGCGACGCCGGGACGACCGTGCGGATGCGCCATGCCGAGGTCCTCAACCCGGACGGCACGCTCTACACCGCGAATCTGCGCTCGGCCGCGGCGACCGACACGTACACCCTCAAGGGCGGCGGCGAGGAGACGTACGAGCCGCGCTTCACGTTCCACGGATTCCGCTACGTCGAGGTCACAGGGTTCCCCGGCACCCCCTCCGCGCGGGCGGTGACCGGCCGCGTCATGCATACGTCGGCCCCCTTCACCCTTGAGTTCGAGACCGATGTCCCCCTGCTCAACCAGCTTCACCGCAACATCACCTGGGGCCAGCGCGGCAACTTCCTCTCCGTCCCGACGGACACACCGGCGCGTGACGAGCGGCTGGGCTGGACCGGCGACATCAACGTCTTCGCCCCCACGGCGGCTTACACGATGGAGTCGGCCCGGTTCCTCGCCAAGTGGCTCGTGGACCTGCGCGACGGCCAGACCGCGGAGGGCGCGTTCACGGACGTGGCGCCGATGGTCGGGACGGTCGGCAACGGCGTCGCGGGCTGGGGCGACGCGGGTGTCACGGTCCCCTGGTCGCTGTACCAGGCCTACGGGGACCGGCAGGTCCTGGCCGACGCGTGGTCGTCCGTCCAGGCCTGGCTGGGCTACCTGGAGCGCCACAGCGACGGCCTGCTGCGGCCGGCGAACGGGTACGGGGACTGGCTGAACATCTCCGACGAGACGCCCAAGGACGTCATCGCCACCGCGTACTTCGCGCACAGTGCCGATCTCGCGGCCCGGATGGCCACGGAGCTCGGCAAGGACCCCGCGCCTTACTCCGGCCTCTTCGAGCGCGTCCGCGAGGCGTTCCGGAACGCCTATGTCGGCGCCGACGGGAAGGTGAGGGGCGACACACAGACGGCGTACGTCCTCGCCCTGTCGATGAACCTGCTGCCGGACGCGCTGCGCACGGCGGCGGCCGGCCGTCTCGTCGACCTGATCCGCGCGAAGGACTGGCATCTGTCGACGGGTTTCCTCGGCACGCCCCGGCTGCTGCCCGTCCTCACGGACACCGGGCACACCGATGTCGCCTACCGGCTGCTCCAGCAGCGCTCCTTCCCGAGCTGGGGCTACCAGATCGACAAGGGCTCCACCACGATGTGGGAGCGCTGGGACTCCATCAAGCCCGACGGCGGCTTCCAGACCCCGGAGATGAACTCCTTCAACCACTACGCCTACGGCTCGGTCGGCGAGTGGATGTACACGAACATCGCCGGTATCTCGGCGGGCCGGCCCGGCTACCGGGAGATCGTCGTCCGCCCCCGGCCGGGCGGCGAGGTCACCTCCGCCCGCGCCACGTTCACCTCCGTGTACGGCCCGGTCTCCACGCGATGGCACCAGCGCTCCGACGGCTTCGACCTCACCTGCGCCGTGCCCGCCAACACCACGGCCGAGGTGTGGATCCCCGCGGCCGGCCCGGACGCGGTCTCGCACACCCGCGCGACCTTCCTGCGGACGCAGGACGGCTGCGCGGTCTACCGGGTCGGCTCCGGCAGTCACCGGTTCTCCGCGTAGCCGAGCACGCGTCCAGGTCACCGTGGACGCCCGCCGGGGTGCGGCGGGCGTCCGCCCCGCTGCCGCCCGGCGGTCGCGGGGGCGTCCCCGCCCGGTGCCTACGGCGTGGCGTCCACGGCGACCGGGATCTCCGACGCGCCCTCCCGTGCCGTCCTGAACTGCGTCCGGTACAGCTCGGCGTAGCGCCCCTGTACCGCCAGCAGTTCCTCGTGGGTGCCCCGCTCCACGATCCGGCCCGCCTCGACGACGAGGATCATGTCGGCGGCCCGCACGGTCGACAGCCGGTGCGCGATCACGACGGCGGTGCGGCCCGCCAGCGCCTCGGCGAGCGCCTCCTGGACGGCCGCCTCCGAGGTGTTGTCGAGGTGGGCGGTGGCCTCGTCGAGGATGACGACACGCTGACGGGCGAGCAGCAGCCGGGCGATGGTCATGCGCTGGCGCTCGCCGCCGGAGAGCCGGTAGCCGCGTTCGCCGACCACGGTGTCGAGGCCGTCGGGCAGGGACCGTACGAGATCGTCGAGCCGCGCGCGGCGCAGCACGTCCCACAGCTCGTCCTCGGTCGCGGCCGGCCGGGCGAGGAGCAGGTTCTCGCGGACCGATTCGTGGAAGAGGTGCCCGTCCTGCGTGACCATGCCGAGGGTGGCGCGCATCGACTCGGCGCTGAGCTCGCGGACGTCGACCCCGCCGATCCGGACGGCGCCCGCGTCGGTGTCGTACAGGCGCGGCAGCAGTTGCGCGATGGTCGACTTGCCGGCCCCGGAGGAGCCGACGAGCGCCACGGTCTGGCCGGGTTCGGCGCGGAAGGAGATGCCGTGCAGGACCTCGGCGCCGCCCCGGGTGTCGAGGGCGGCGACCTCCTCGAGGGAGGCGAGGGAGACCTTGTCGGCGGAGGGGTAGGCGAAGCGGACGTCGTCGAACTCGACGGCGGCGGGCCCGTCCGGGACCGCGCGGGCGTCCGGCTTCTCCTCGATGAGCGGCTTCAGGTCGAGCACCTCGAAGACGCGCTCGAAGCTGACCAGGGCGCTCATGACCTCGACGCGCGCCCCCGCGAGCGAGGTGAGCGGCGCGTACAGGCGGGTGAGCAGCAGCGCCAGCGAGACGACGGCGCCCGGCTCCAGGGTGCCCCGCAGGGCGAACCAGCCGCCGAGGCCGTAGACGAGGGCCAGCGCCAGGGCCGACACCAGCGTCAGCGCGGTGATGAACGCGGACTGCGCCATCGCCGTACGCACCCCGATGTCCCGCACCCGCCGGGCGCGCGCCGCGAACTCGACGGACTCCTGCCCGGGCCGCCCGAAGAGCTTGACGAGGGTGGCGCCGGGCGCGGAGAAGCGCTCGGTCATACGGGTGCCCATGGCGGCGTTGAGGTCCGCGGCCTCCCGCTGGAGCTTGGCCATCCGGCTGCCCATCCGCCGGGCGGGGAGCACGAACACCGGCAGCAGGACCAGCGCGAGCAGGGTGATCTGCCAGGACAGGGTGAGCATCACGACCAGGGTGAGCAGCAGCGTCACGACATTGCTGACAACTCCGGACAGCGTGTTGCTGAAGGCGCGCTGGGCGCCGATGACGTCGTTGTTGAGTCGACTGACGAGCGCGCCCGTACGTGTACGTGTGAAGAACGCGACCGGCATGCGCTGCACATGATCGAAGACAGCCGTCCGCAGATCGAGGATGAGTCCCTCGCCGAGCGTGGACGAAAGCCAGCGACCCAGTATCCCGAGTGCCGCCTCGGCGAGCGCGATGACGGCGATGAGCACGGCAAGACGGATGACGGTGCTTTCGTCCCCGTGGGCCACGATGGCGTCCACGATGTGCCCCGCGAGCACCGGCGTCGCGACGGCCAGCAGCGCGGTCACCACGCTGAGGACGACGAACTGCGCGATACGGCGGCGGTGCGGGCGGGCGAAGGCGGCGATGCGGCGCAGCGTCGCGGGGTCGAAGGGGCGGCGCTCCTGTTGGGCGTTCATGACGCTGTGCAGCTGTGTCCAGGCTGTGGTCTCCATGCTCATAAGAGAGACAGTAGGACCTCAAGCTTTGTTGAGGTCAACAGCTCCGGGCGGGAGCACGCGCGCGGGCGGCATCTCGTCAGCACCGGGGTCGGCACAGCGGTCGACATCGAGGTGAACACCTGGGTCGCCACCGGGCACCCCCCGGCCGCCCCTCCCGCACCTTGCCCGGCGTGTCAGCCGCCGTCTCCGCGCCCGCAACCTCACGTTGGTGCGGTGTGGAAAACCTCTCCCGATGTGACAGCCGTACGACTTTCCCGGGGACTGCCCAGGCTTCCCCGGCGCCTCGCCCTGCGACCTGCCGTCCGGCCGGTCCTGTGCCTGCTCCCGCTCGCCCTCGTCCTGGTGGTGGCCGTGCGCCACCGCTCCGTGCTCATCGAGGGCTTCGGTCATCTGGAGTCGGCCGAGTGGCCGTGGCTCGTGGCCGCGGCCGCCGCGACCTGTCTGACCTGGGTCGCCGCGGCCGTGACCCGCCAGGGCGCGGTCATGGAACGGCTGCCGGCCCGCCGGCTGCTCGCCACGCAGTTCGCCGCGGGTGCGGCGAACCACCTGCTGCCGACGGGTCTCGGCGCCGGGGCGGTCAATCTGCGGTTCATGACGGTGTGCGGGGTGCCGCTCGCCCGCTCGTCGGCCGCGCTCGCGCTGTATCTGCTCGCCGAGTCGATCGCCCGGCTGAGCCTGCTCCTCGGTCTGCTGATCGCGTTCCCGGGAGCGCTGCGGCTCGGCGGTCTGCTGCCGGGCGGGGCGGTCGGCCCGCTGCTGATCGGCGTCGGCGTGGCCCTGTGCGCCGCCGTGGCGGTGCTCGCGCTCGTACGACGGTTGCGCACGGCCGTCTTCTCGTTCCTGCGCACCGCGTTCGGCGAGGCCCGCTCGGTGCACACCCGTCCGTCCCGGGCCATCGCCCTGTGGGGCGGCTCGCTCGCCTTCCCGCTGCTCCAGGCGGCCGGACTGGCCGCGGTGGGGCGGGCGCTGGGCCTCCCGGTGTCGCCCACCCACATGATGATCGCCTACCTGGCGGCGACGATCGCGGTCGCGATGGTGCCGACGCCCGGCGGACTCGGTTCGGTGGAGGCCGCGCTGATCGTGGCGCTGGTCGCCGCCGGCGGCCCGGTGGCCGTGGCGACCGCGGTGGTGCTGGCGTACCGGATCATCACGGTGTGGCTGCCGCTCCTCCCGGGGGCGCTGACGCTGGGCGCGCTGGTCCGCTGGAAGGTGATCTGAGCCGGGACCGTCCCCTTCGGAAGCCCGCTTCGGGTCGTGCGTTCCGTCGCGCGCTGTGATACCGAGGAGTAACCACGGTGTGCGATGAGGCGCGCCGGACGGAGAAGGGGACAGCGCGATGCCGGTCAGGATCGAACGTCAGGGTCACGTCACCACCGTCATCCTCTCCCGGCCCGCGGCCCGTAACGCGGTGGACGGGCCGACCGCCGCGGAACTCGCGGACGCCTTCCGGAAGTTCGAGGCGGACGAGACGGCGCGCGTCGCGGTGCTCTGGGGCGAGGGCGGCACCTTCTGCGCGGGCGCGGATCTCAAGGCCATCGGCACCGAGCGCGGCAACCAGGTCACGGAGGACGGCGACGGGCCGATGGGTCCCACCCGGCTGCGCCTGACCAAGCCGGTGATCGCGGCGGTCGCGGGACATGCCGTGGCCGGCGGTCTGGAGCTGGCGCTCTGGTGCGATCTGCGCGTCGCCGAGGAGGACGCCGTCTTCGGGGTGTTCTGCCGCCGCTGGGGCGTCCCGCTCATCGACGGGGGCACGGTACGGCTCCCCCGGCTGATCGGCACGAGCCGTGCGATGGACATGATCCTCACCGGTCGCGCGGTCGCCGCCGCGGAGGCGTACGAAATGGGGCTCGCCAACCGGCTCGTCCCGGTCGGCCGGGCCCGCGCCGAGGCCGAGCGGCTCGCCGCAGAGATCGCCGACTTCCCGCAGGCCTGTGTGCGCAGCGACCGTGCCTCGGTCCTCGACCAGGACGGCCTGGTCGAGAAGGAGGCCATGCGCACCGAACTCCGTTACGGCATGGGCGTGCTGGACGAGAGCACGGAGGGCGCGGCCCGCTTCGCCTCCGGTGCGGGGCGGCACGGTTCGTTCGGCGGGCTGTGACACCGGCGATCCCCGCCCGGCAGGCCCGTTGGCCGGGGCGGTGGTCAAGGCCGGTCCCCCGCAGGCCTGGTGACGGAAGGGCGGCTGGATGCGGCAGGATGAGCGGTCTCCCCGGACGACGACGAGCACACGTCCGGGTGTGATCGTGCGTTCCCGGATTCGAGCAGGTGGCAAGTGACGACACAGCACATTCGGCCCGCGGGCCCTCACCCCGGTCCCGGCTTCGGAGGAGGTCATCGATGAAGCGCTCCGTCACCGTGGACGACCTGATGGTCGCCGGAATAGCCGTGATAGCCGGGCTGCTGGCAGCGTTCCTGCTGCGGATGCTGCTGCGCTGGCTGCGTAAGCACGCCGAGCGCACCCGCTGGAGCGGCGACGACATCGTCGTGGACGCGCTGCGCACCCTGGTGCCGTGGGCGGCCATCGCGGCGGGCCTCGCGTCGGCGGCCGCGGTGCTTCCGCTGACCGCGCCGATCGGACGCACCGTCAACCGGTCCCTGACCGTCCTGCTCATCCTGGTCACGACCATCACCGCGGCCCGGCTGATCACCGGCCTGGTGCAGTCGGTGACCCAGTCCCGATCGGGCGTCGCCGGATCGGCCACCATCTTCGTCAACATCACCCGGGTCGTGGTGATGGCGATCGGCTTCCTGATCGTCCTGCAGACGCTGGGCATCTCGATAGCGCCCCTGCTCACGGCCTTGGGTGTAGGCGGTCTGGCCGTCGCCCTCGCCCTCCAGGACACCCTCGCCAACCTCTTCGCGGGCGTGCACATCCTCGCGTCGAAGACGATCCAGCCGGGCGACTACATCCGTCTGAGCAGCGGTGAGGAGGGGTACGTCGTCGACATCAACTGGCGCAACACCACGGTCCGTCAGCTCTCCAACAACCTGGTCATCATCCCCAACGCCCAGCTCTCGGGCACCAACATGACCAACTTCACCCGGCCCGAGCAGCAGATGACGCTCCTCGTGCAGGTCGGCGTCGGCTACGACAGCGACCTGGACCACGTCGAGCGGGTCACCAACGAGGTCGTCGCCGAGGTGATGACGGGGATCGCCGGCGCCGTCCCGGACCACGAACCCGCCGTCCGTTTCCACACGTTCGGCGACTCGCGCATCGGTCTCACCGTGATCCTCGGCGTGGGCGAGTTCAGCGACCAGTACCGGATCAAGCACGAGTTCATCAAGCGCCTGCACAGGCGCTACCGGGACGAGGGCATCCGGATTCCGTCGCCCGCCCGGACGGTCGCGCTGCAGCCCGGCGGTGTGGGGCTCCTGGAGCCGTCCCTGGAGTCGTCCATCCCACATCAGCGCGAGGCCACGAAACAGCCCTGAGAGCGGGCCGGGGGCCGGGCGGAACACTTCCGCCCGGCCCCCGCCGGTCGGCGGGTCGATCAGAGCGTGGCGGACGAGTCCGGGTAGTGGCCGGGCTCGCGGTGGCGGGGTGCGACCAGGCTCGACACCACCGGGGTGACCGTCCAGTCGGGGTGGTTCGGCATGCGCGGTGTCCTCGTCCCGTACAGCCAGTCGTTCAGGAAGCCGGACTGGTCCTGTCCCGAGATCTCCGAGGCGACCGCGATGTAGTCCGCGGTGGTCGCCGCGGAGTTGCGGTACCGCTCCAGGAAGGTGCGCTCGATGCGGTTGAACACGTCCTCGCCGACGGCCTCGCGCAGCGCGTAGAGGACCAGGACACCGCCCACGTAGCGCTGGTTGTCGAAGAGGTTGACCTCGTTCGGCGCGGCGACGGGCCCGGAGGTCTGCCGCCACTGGTCGCCCTTGGCGTACGTGTCCTTCATCCGGGCTTCCATGGTGGTGAGGCCGAGCGAGTCGGCCCAGCCGCGCTCGTAGCGGTAGAGCAGCCCGTAGAAGTCCGCGTGGCCCTCGTTCAGCCACAGGTCCGCCCAGTTGGCGGGGCTGACACTGTTGCCGAACCAGGAGTGGACCAGCTCGTGCATCATGTGCGAGCCGATCTTCTTCTCCTCCTGGAGCAGGAAGTTCGGCTTGTAGAGCGTGAGCGTCTGGGTCTCCAGACCCGTGAAGTCGAAGGCGTTCGCGGCGTCGGAGTTGCAGGGCAGCAGCCCGTACGTCTCGAAGGGATAGGCGCCGAGCCGCTGCTCCAGCCAGTCGATCAGGCCGGGGGTGAGCGCGAGCGCCGGCTCCAGCGCGGCGGCGCGCGCCGTCGGGACGACGTCCCGCAGCCCCAGCCCGTGCGGCCCCTGCCGCTCCTTGACCGTGTAGTCGCCGACCGTGATCTGCACCAGCTCGGTCGCTATCGGCGAGGCCGAACGGTAGAGGTACGCGGTCCGGTCGCCGTCGAGGCTCTCCGTGCGGAGCAGCGTGCCGCTCGCGACACCGCGCAGACTGCTCGGCACGGTGATGCGGAAGCTGAAGTCCGCCTTGTCCAACGGGTGGTCGTTGCACGGGAAGACGGTGTGCGCCGAGTTCGGCTGGGGGCACACCGCGAATCCGTCGGCGGTGGGGACCCAGGCGGTGTGCGCGAGTGCCTTGGCCGGGTCGGCGCCGTACTCGACACAGACCGCGACGGCGCAGTGCTCCGGAAGGGTCCGGGCCGGGGTGATGCGCAGCTTCTCGTCCACCTGCTCGAAGGTGGCGGGGGTACCGCCGACCCGCACCGAGCGCACGTCCAGGCCGAGCGCGTCGAGCGAGAAGCGGGAGAGATCCTGGGTCGCCTTGATCATCAAGGTCGCCTTGGCGTCGACCAGACGGGTCGTGGCGTCGTACGAGAAGTCGAGGTGGTACGCCTCGACGCGGTAGCCGTCGTTGCCGAGGGCCGGGAAGACGGAGTCGCCGAGGGTCTCCGCACCCGGGGTGCCCTGAGGCCTTAAGGCCTGGGGCCGCGCGGAGGCCGTGGGTGCGACGGCGAGCGCGGCGGCCGTGCCGATCAGCGCGGCCGCGGGGGCCGTCACTCTGGTGCGATATCTCATGAGTCGCTTTCGTCGGAGCGGCGGGAGCCTGGAGGCCCGTCGCCGGATCAGGTGGGTGATCACATGGGTGATCACCCACCTGTACGCGTGAGCGGGGCGTCCGGTTGCCTCCGGCTCAGCTTTTCCCGTTTTCACTCCGGCCCGTGCATTCACTTCCGCGGGGCCCGGGCCGACGCGGACAGCGCTTTTCCCCCACCCGCGGCCCGACCCGGGGCCGACCCCTGTCGAGCCGGGGTCGCTCACGAGATATCTTGATGTCGAGCAATGTTGCAGACGTGGAGCGGAGCACCCGGTGACTGACTCGACCATCATTTACACGCACACTGACGAGGCCCCGGCCCTGGCGACGTATTCGTTCCTGCCGGTGGTCCAGGCGTACGCCTCGCAGGCGGGTGTCACTGTGGAGACCCGTGACATCTCGCTGGCCGGGCGCGTCATCGCCCTCTTCCCGGAGTTCCTCCAGGAGGACCAGCGCATCGCGGACGCCCTGTCCGAGCTCGGAGAGCTGGCCAAGACGCCCGGCGCGAACATCATCAAGCTGCCGAACGTCTCGGCCTCGATCCCCCAGCTGAAGGCCGTTGTCGCCGAGCTGCAGGCGCAGGGCTACGCGCTGCCGGACTACCCGGACGACCCGAAGTCGGACGAGGAGCGCGACATCCGCGCCCGTTACGACAAGGTCAAGGGCAGCGCCGTGAACCCGGTGCTGCGCGAGGGCAACTCCGACCGCCGCGCCCCCGCGTCGGTCAAGAACTACGCCAAGACCCACCCGCACCGCATGGGCAAGTGGTCGTCCGACTCGAAGACGAACGTCGCCACCATGGGCGTCGACGACTTCCGCTCCACCGAGAAGTCCGCGGTGATCTCCGAGGCCGGCTCGCTGCGGATCGAGCTGGTCGGCGACGACGGCTCCACCACCGTGCTGCGCGAGTCCGTACCCGTCCTCGCGGACGAGGTCGTGGACGCGTCCGTCCTGCACGTCGCGCCGCTGCGCGAGTTCCTCACCGAGCAGATCGCCCGCGCCAAGGCCGAGGACGTGCTGTTCTCGGTGCACCTCAAGGCCACGATGATGAAGGTCTCCGACCCGATCGTCTTCGGTCACGTGGTGCGCGCCTTCTTCCCGAAGACGTTCGCGGCGCACGGCGCGACGCTCGCCGCCGCCGGTCTGACCCCGAACGACGGCCTCGGCGGCATCTACAAGGGCCTGGAGGCCCTGCCCGAGGGTGCCGAGATCAAGGCGTCCTTCGACGCCGAGCTCGCCGAGGGCCCGGCCCTCGCGATGGTCGACTCCGACAAGGGCATCACCAACCTGCACGTGCCGTCCGACGTCATCGTCGACGCCTCGATGCCGGCCATGATCCGCACCTCCGGCCACATGTGGGGCCCGGACGGCCAGGAGGCCGACACCCTCGCGGTCCTGCCGGACAGCAGCTACTCCGGCGTGTACCAGGTCGTCATCGACGACTGCCGCGCCAACGGCGCCTTCGACCCGTCGACGATGGGCACCGTCCCGAACGTCGGTCTGATGGCACAGAAGGCCGAGGAGTACGGCAGCCACGACAAGACCTTCGAGATCGCGACCACCGGCACGGTCCGCCTGGTCGACCAGGCCGGCAACGTCGTCCTGGAGCAGTCCGTCTCCGCCGGCGACATCTTCCGCGCCTGCCAGACCAAGGACGCGCCGATCCGGGACTGGGTGAAGCTGGCCGTCACCCGCGCCCGCGCCACCGGCGAGCCGACCGTGTTCTGGCTGGACGAGGAGCGCGCACACGACGCCGTGCTCATCGAGAAGGTCAAGCGGTACCTCCCGGAGCACGACACCGAGGGCCTGGACATCCGCGTCCTGTCCCCGGTCGAGGCGACCAAGCTGTCCGTGGAGCGCATCCGCCGCGGCGAGAACACCATCTCGGTCACCGGCAACGTGCTGCGCGACTACCTGACCGACCTGTTCCCGATCCTGGAGCTGGGCACCAGCGCCAAGATGCTGTCGATCGTCCCGCTGATGGCGGGCGGCGGCCTCTTCGAGACGGGCGCCGGCGGCTCCGCCCCCAAGCACGTGCAGCAGCTCGTCAAGGAGAACTACCTGCGCTGGGACAGCCTCGGTGAGTTCCTCGCGCTGGCCTCCAGCTTCGAGCACCTCGCGACCACCACGGGCAACGCGCGTGCCCAGGTGCTCGCCGACACCCTCGACCGCGCGACGGCGACCTTCCTCAACGAGGACAAGTCGCCGACCCGTCGCGTCGGTGGCATCGACAACCGCGGCAGCCACTTCTTCCTGTCCCTGTACTGGGCCAACGAGCTGGCGCGGCAGACCGACGACGCGGACCTCGCCAAGGCGTTCGCCCAGCTCTCCGAGGTGCTGAGCGCGCAGGAGCAGACGATCGTCGACGAGCTGATCGCGGTTCAGGGCAACCCGGCCGACATCGGCGGCTACTACCAGCCCGACCCGGCCAAGGCCGCCTCGGTCATGCGCCCGTCGGCCACCTGGAACGAGGCGCTGGCGATCCTCGCCTGACCCACACACCACCCGCGCGGACGCCACCGCGCGCATGCCGCCCCGGCCGGATCCTCCGGCCGGGGCGGCCGCGTTGTGCGGCCCTCCCGGCGCGTCACGGTGACAGCAGCGGCCCACCTGGGGGATCACCGGTGGCGGGCCGGAACTCCCGTTCATAGCTTCGGCCTATGACCAAACAACAGATGGCCTACCTCGCGTGCACCGCGGTGGTCGTGGCCTCGGGCGTGGGCGCCGCCCTGCCGGCGAACCACCCGTCCGTGCACCTGGTACGCCCCGGTGAATCCATCCAGAAGGCCGTTGACTCGGCGAAGCGGGGGGACACCGTCGTCGTCTCCCCCGGCACTTATCACGAGAGCGTCCGCATCACGGTGTCGGACCTGACCCTGCGGGGCGCGAGCGCCCGTTCCACCGTCATCGTGCCGGGTACGGCCACCGGTGACGCGTGTGCCAAGGCGGGCAACGGCATTTGTGTGACAGGGACGGACAGCAGTCCCGTCCGGAACGTCACCGTGGCCTCACTGACCCTCAGGGGCTTCTCCAAGCAGGGCCTGTGGGCGTCGGGGACCGACCGGCTGACGGTCCGCAGGGTCACCTCCGAGAAGAACGGCCAGTGGGGTCTCGCCTCGGAGAGGTCCGTCCGCTCGGTGTTCGTCCACAACACCGCGAAGGACAACGGCGACGCCGGACTGTTCGTCTCCAACACGATCGGCACCGAGGAGGGAGCCCGCGACACCAAGGGGACGGTGCTCGCTCACAACTACCTGAGCGGCAACCGGATCGGCATCACGGTGCGGCGGCTGCGGAATCTGACCGTCGCCCGCAACGAGGCCACCGGCAACTGCACCGCGGTGTTCGTCGTGGGTGACGAGAACAAGCCGCGTGTCGGGGACCTGTCCGTACGCCGGAACTACATCCACGCCAACAACAAGTCCTGCCCCAAGACCGCCCGGCTGCCCGCCCTCCAGGGCTCGGGGATCGTCCTCACCGGCGCGGAGGACACCCGCGTGACGCACAACAGGGTCGAGGACAACGTGGGCACGTCCCCGCTGTCGGGCGGCATCGTGCTGTTCAAGAGCTTCGTGGGCGCGCTCAGCGAGCGCAACGTGGTGCGCGACAACGTGGTCCTGCGCAACGGCCCGTCCGACATCGCCAACCGCGACACCGGCAAGGACAACAGGTTCCGGGGCAACACCTGCAAGGTCTCCGAGCCCGCCGGAATGTGCTGACGTCCCGGCCCGACCACAGAACCGGGTCCGCACCCCCGTACGGCCCCGGTCCTCCCTCCGTACAGCCCGGTCCGCTCCTCATTCGGACCGGTCCGTCCCCCATTCGGACCGGTCCGGTCCCCCCGGTACGGACCGGTCCGGTCCCCCCGGTACGGACCGGTCCGGTCCCCCCGGTACGGACCGGTCCGGTCCCCCCGTACGGCACGACATCAGAAACGAGGCATTGAATGACGACTGTTGATCAGGCTCCCCCGCCGCCGATGCGGCTGAGGGAGCTCGTGTTCGGAGCGGCCTGCGCCGCCGCCGTACGCGCCGCCGCCCGCCTCGGTGTGGCGGACGCCCTGGACGACACGCCCATGAGCGCGGAGGACCTGGCGGCGGCGGTGAAGACCCAGCCGGGGACCCTGCGCCGGCTGCTGCGCGCCCTGTCCTGCCAGGGCGTCTTCGTGGAGCGCCCCGACGGCACGTTCGCGCACACGGAGATGTCCAGGCTCCTGCGCGAGGACGACCCGCACAGCCTGCGGTACATCGCCCTGTGGTGCACCGAGCCCTGGACGTGGAACGTCTGGCCGCAGCTCGACGAGGCGGTCCGCTCCGGCCGCAACGTCTTCGAGGACGTGTACGACAAGGAGTTCTTCAAGTACCTCAACGAAGACGCCCCCGAGTCCGCGCACGTCTTCAACCGGGCCATGACGACGTCCAGTTCGCAGTCGGCGCAGGACGTCGCGAACCTGCTCGACCTGCGGGGTGTGAAGGCGGTCGCCGACATCGGAGGCGGTCAGGGACACGTCGTGGCCAGCCTGCTGGAGAAGCACCCCGGCATGCACGGCACCCTGCTCGACCTGCCGGGCGTGGTGGAGAACGCCGATCCGCGCCTGCGCGACGGCGGGGCGCTGGCCGACCGGGTGCGGATCGTGGCCGGGGACTGCCGTGAGGACATCCCCGTCCAGGCCGACGTCTACATCATCAAGAACATCCTGGAGTGGGACGACGAGAGCACCCGCCGGGCGCTCGCGAACATCCGTGAGGCCGCACGGCCCGGTGCCCGGGTGGTCGTCATCGAGAACCTCGTGGACGACACCCCGTCGATGAGGTTCACGACGGCCATGGACCTGCTGCTGCTCCTCAACGTCGGCGGTGCCAAGCACACCCGGCAGAGCATGGTCGACCGGCTCACGGACGCGGGCCTGGTCATCGGCGAGATCCGCCCGGTGAACGCCTATCTGCACGCCTTCGAGTGCACCGTCCCGGGCTGATCCTCCCGGGACGATCCTCCTGGACGCAGGGGAAAACCCGAGGCCGCCGGTTCCGCTTCATGCGGAGCCGGCGGCCTCGGGTTGTGTCCGGGCGCTCGCTCAGCCGGCGGCGTCCCGCTCCCAGCGGTAGAAGCAGTGGGCCATGGCGTCCTTGGGGCTCCGCCACGTCTGCGGGTCGTAGGCGCTGACGTACGCCGACAGTTCCTCGCTGACGCTCCGGAACTCGGGGTGCCCGACCACCTTCGCGATGGCCGGCGCCGGGTCCCGGTCGGATTCGATGAGGTGCAGATACACATCACCGAACTGGAAGAGGCTGCGCCGGTTGACCCCGATGAGGTGCGGGAGTTCACCCCGGTCGGAAGCGGCGAACACGTCGGAGATCGCCGGCGCCGAGTCGGGCGCCATGCGGGCGACGATCAGGGCGTGGTGCATCAAGTGTCCTTCCTGTGCCGGTGCCGGCGGTCAACGGGGCATGGCGGCCGGGCTGCGGCGGTCACGGGCGGCCTGCTCGATCCGGTCCCTGATCAGGGCCATCTGCGTGACGGAGTTGCGGTTGATGTTGTCCGTCATCCAGGCGTCGTCGACCGGGGCCTCGGGCTTCATCGCGAAGTCCTGCACCCAGTGCATGTGGGTGCCGGCCGGGGTCTCCTTGTACTCCCAGCGGATGTTCATGTGCGCGAACGGACCCGTCTCGACGCGGCGGGCCCGGACGGTCCGCCTCGCCCGGTCCACGGTGCGCTGCGAGACCCAGCTCCACACCTTCCCGTTCTCGTCCGGGTGCATGGTGAGGCGGAAGGTCGTCGTGTCGCCGTCCCGGGAGAGGACTTCGAGGGACGCGTACTCGCTGAAGAGCTGTGGCCAGTTCTCGATGTCGTTCGTCATGTCCCAGACGAGGTCGAGAGGGGCGTCGATGGTGATGCTGTTCTCGGTGTGTCCGGCCACGTCAGGCTCCAGCCTTGAGGGTGTCGTTGACGAGATCGAGGAACTCGCGGGGGCTCTTGCAGCGCTCCGCGTCGGGCGGCAGAGGCCGGCTGTACCGGTTCTCCAGCTCGCCGACGATGCCGAGCAGACCGAGCGAGTCGAGTCCGAGGGTGCCGAACGGCGCGTCGGCAGCCTTCCTGAGTTCCTTGGGATCGACGGTGATCCCTGCCGCCTTCTTCATGAGAGCGGCCAGTTCGTCGAAGGTCACTTCGGTGGTGATCATGCGTGTGTTCTCCTCACTTCCGCCCGGACTGGCGGGCGGAGTCGCCGCCGCGGCGCACGACCAGCGCCGCGTTGGAACCCATGAGTCCCCTGCTGAGGATCAGGGCCGTGTGCAGTTCGGCGGGGCGGGCGTTCGACGTCACCAGGTCGAGGTCGTGGCAGATGTCGAACACATTGGGGGTGGGGGGTACTTGGCCGTGCTCCATCGCGAGCACGGCGGCCGCGGTGTCCAGCAGGGGTGCCCCGCAGTAGGCCCGTCCGATGCCCGTCTTGGGTGCCGTGACGGGTACACGGGTTCCGTGCGCCCCCAGGGCGTCGGCGATGGCCAGGGCCTCGGCGCGGTCCGCCGCCGGGACGCCGAGGGCGTCGGCGAAGACGACGTCGATCTCCTCCGGGGCGCAGTCCGCCTCGGCGAGGGCGCCCCGGATCGCGTGCGCGAGTCCCTCCCGGGACCGCTCCCACTGCGAGGCGCCGGTGAACGTGGCCCCGTGTCCGGCCACGACGGCCCGGACGCTCGCTCCGCGCTCGCGCGCACGCAACTCGTCCTCCACGACGAGCATGGCGCCGCCCTCCGCCGGCACGAAGCCGCAGGCTCCCTTGGTGAAGGGGCGGTAGGCGCGGTCGGGGTCCTCGACGGTACTGAGCTCGGGGTAGGCGAGCTGGCAGACCATCGAGTACGGGGCCAGGGGGGCCTCCGCGGCGCCGACGACCATCGCGCCGGTGCCGCGCCGTACGCCGCGGGCGGCGTGCGCGATGGCGTCCAGTCCCCCGGCCTCGTCGCTCGCGACGACTCCGCAGGGCCCCTTGAAGCCGCCGCGGATGGAGATCTGGCCGGTGCTGGCGGCGTAGAACCAGGCGATGGACTGGTACGGGCCCACGAACCGGGAGCCCTGTCCCCACAGTTTCTGCAGTTCCCGCTGGCCGAACTCGCCGCCGCCGGATCCGGCGGCGGTGACCACGCCGATGTCGTACGCCTCCTCGGGGTCGACCGCTCCGAGGCCCGCGTCGTCGAGGGCGAGGACGGTCGCCGCCATCGCGAAATGGCTGAAGCGGTCGGTCTGGACGAGGAACCGTTCCTCGATGAGGTCCGCGGCGTCGAAGGCCCGGACCTCGCCCGCGACGCGCAGCGGCAGGTGCTCGCAGCCCTCGCGGGTGATCCGGTCCAGAACGCCGAGGCCCTCCCTGACGGACTTCCAGTACGCGTCGGCACGCAATCCGTTGGGCGCGATCACACCGATGCCGGTGACGGCCGCGCGCCGGGGGCGCTGAGTACTCATCGTGTCCTCCCAGCCGGCCCGGTCAGGAGTACCGCGGACTGGAATCCGCCGAACCCGCTGCCGACGGAGAGCACATTCCTGAGCTTCCGCGGGCGTGCGGTGCGCGGCACGTAGTCCAGGTCGCACTCGGGGTCGGGGGTCTCGTAGTTCGCCGTGGGGGGCACCACTTGGTGCTTCAGGGCGAGAACGCAGGCGACGACCTCGATCGCGCCGATCGCGCCCAGCGAGTGGCCCACCATGGATTTGATGGAGCTCATGGGCGTGTTGTAGGCGTGCTCACCCAGGGACAGCTTGACCGCGGCGGTCTCGTGCCGGTCGTTCTGCCGGGTGCCCGAGCCGTGCGCGTTGACGTAGTCGATCAGCGTGGGGTCGAGGCGGGCCTGGTCGAGCGTGCCGTCGATCGCCCGGGACATCTCCAGGCCTTCGCTGGTCAGACCGGTCATGTGATAGGCGTTGCCGTAGGTGGCGTAGCCGCCGATCTCGCAGTAGATGTGCGCGCCGCGGGCTCGGGCGTGCTCGTACTCCTCCAGCACCAGTACGGCCGCGCCCTCGCCCATGACGAAGCCGTTGCGGTTGGCGTCGAAGGGCCGGGAGGCGTGCTCCGGGTCGTCGTTGTTGGGCGACGTGGCCTTGATGGCGTCGAAGCAGGCCATGGTGATCGGGGATATCGGCGAGTCGGACGCCCCGGCTATGCAGACGTCGGCCCGGCCCTCCTCGATGGTGTGGAAGGCGTATCCGACGGCGTCGAGTCCGGAGGTGCAGCCGGTGGAGACGGTCTGCACCGGTCCCTGGGCCCCGAACTGCTCGGCCACGACGGAGGCGAGCGTGCTGGGCGCGAACGCCAGGTGCAGTCGCGGATCGGCCGCGCGGTGGTCCACGTCCCACCGGCTGCCCCCTTCGCTGACCTTGACGTAGTCGTGCTCCAGGCGGGTGGTGCCGCCGACGGCGCTGCCCAGGGAGACGGCGACGCGCCAGGGGTCTTCCTCGCCGGCGTCGAGTCCCGAGTCACGGACGGCTTCCCCGGCGGCGACCACCGCGAACTGGATGTACCGGTCGGCGTCCCGGATCAGCGCCGGGTCGAGTCCGTGGTCGAGGGGGTCGAAGTCGCATTCGGCGGCTATGCGGGAGCGCAGTCCCGCCGGGTCGAACAGCGTGATGCCGCGGGTCGCGGTGCGGCCGGCTGCGAGGAGTTCCCAGAACGCCTTCGTTCCGGTCCCGCCCGGAGCGACCACACCGATACCGGTGACGGCCACCCGCCGGGTCACTGTATGGCCCCACTTCGCTCGGACGGCTGTCCGTGGTCGGGCGCGGACAGGTCGGGCCCGCCGATGACGACCTCGTGGCCGGGGGCGGCGGAGGTCTCCTCCGTGTCGACGTGTCCGAGGCTCGGACGCGGGGCGAGCGGGCCCAGGTGGAAGACCATGCGGGCCTCCACGTCGCCGACGTTGCGGAAGCGGTGCCGCATGTCGATCGGGATCAGCAGGCCCTGGTCGGGCCGGAGCGCGAACGCCTCACCGTCCAGGTCCACTTCGAGGGCGCCGGCGACCACGTACACGAACTCCTCGGAGTACGGGTGGTAGTGCTCGCCGATGCGCTCGCCGGGCTGGATGATGGCCAGGCCCATGAAGCCGCTGGTCGATCCCGCCGTGGCGGGCGTGAGCAGCGCCCGGATGTCGCCTCCGCGTCTGCGGTTGGGTTCCGTCTCGCTCAGGTCCACGATGCGTGGATGGTGCTTGATCATGGTTGATACCTCCGGGTGTGGCGGGGACGTCGGGTGGGTCGTCCGCGTACGTGGGCTGCGGCGGTCCGTCAGGAGCCCGCCGAGCTTCGGTCGGTGACGGGCAGCATGTCGGCGTGCGACAGGAGGCGGTTGATGTTGCGTTCCGTCCCCAGCGAGCCTTCGACGCCGATCGCGGCACCGTCGAGGAGCCGCTCCAGCTCCGCGGCCTTCTTGGTGCCCTTGAGGCCGAGGGAGGCGACGGGGTCGGCGTCGAGGTCGCCCACGATGTCGATGAGCCGCACCACGATGTCGTCGCGCTGGAAGACGGTGCTGCCGTACACCGGGCTGTTCTCGTCGTCCGCCGCGGCCTGGTCCTGGTGGGCGAGCAGCCGGGCCAGTTCCATTCCGCAGCCCGGCAGGGCCGGGTAGTACAGCGCGTGCCGCCGCAGCTTCGCGGGCTCCTTGCGGCCGGAGACCACGTGGTGCACGGCCGGGAGCGCCGCCCGGGTGAAGAACACCCGCGCCGAGTCGGGGTCGCTCAGATCCCGGTCCTGCTCCAGGTAGGGGTTGATGGCCTCCTCGACCGCGCGTACCTCCGGCTGGCGCGCGACGTGGCGCAGTGCCGCGAGGAGGTCGCCCTCCACCTCGACGGCCCGCACGACGCGGTTGCCGTGCATGAAGAGCGAGGTGCGGCGCAGCCGGGTGGTGTCGTCGACCTGGGCCTGCGGCGACTGGTACCCGGCCAGGATCTCCGCGACCTTCGATTCGGACCCGGGCTTGACCGTGAAGGTCAGGGCGTGGCGTGCCACACCGTTGCCGACACGGGCCTCGACCTGCTTGGGCGCCCTGGCCGACTCCGGGGTGAGCGGTTCGGCGGGGCTCGTCTCGCGGAGGATGCTGTAGCGCATCGACCGGGTGTCCCGGACGCAGCTGTGCATCGGCCTGACGGTTTCGACGTGCTCCTCGCTGTTCACCCAGGCGAGGAACGGCGGGGCACTCTCCCACTCGCTGGTGATGAGCCACTGCGAGGGGTTCTCGATCGACTGGCACAGCTGGTCACTGATGTGACCGGGGACCGAGGCGACCTGGTTGCGCATGAGTTCGTACGCGTCGAGGAACTGCTGCTGAGCGCCTTCGTACAGGTCGAGCAGCAGGATCACCCGAAGCCTGGAGCCGTCGAACGCCGACTGCGAGATACGTCCCGAAGGAGTCATTCCGGCACACCTCTCCTTTTTGTCACGGAAAGTCAGGAACGACCGCGGTATCCGAAAGGCCGGGGCCGCCATGAGCTGATCGTTGACGCGAGGTCCGCAGTGCGCGAGCCCCACGGGTCGGACGAGTGAACCGTGCGCCATCCGGGTGCCCCTGCCGCGCGAACCGGTCCACAAGGGGCATGGAACCTGCATCCCCTTCTCTCACTCGCGTCGCAGGCGACGCTGGAGGCAATCGATGAACCGATTCGAAGAGGCCGGCGAGAACGGTCTCCATACGCCCGTCCTCATCGTCGGCGGCTCTCTGGTGGGCCTCTCCACCTCGCTGTTCCTGGGGCGCCTCGGCGTGCCGCACATGCTGGTCGAGCGCCACGCGGGCACCTCGATCCACCCGCGCGGGCGCGGCAACAACGTGCGCACCATGGAGGTCTTCCGGGTCGCCGGGGTCCAGCGGCGCATCGAGGAGGCCGCCTCGGTCCTCGCGGACAACCACGGCATCCTGCAGGCGCCGACCCTGGTGGGCGATGCCGGCGAGTGGCTGTTCAAGGAGATCGACCCCGGCGGCGGGCTCGCCCGTTTCAGCCCGGGCGCCTGGTGCCTGTGCAGCCAGAACGACCTCGAACCGGTCCTGCTGGAGAGCGCCCGGGAGCTGGGCGGAGATCTGCGGTTCTCCACGGAGCTGATGTCGTTCGAGCAGGACTCCGAAGGAGTGACGGCGAAGGTCAAGAGCCGGGAGACCGGCGAGCACACCACGATCCGCGCGGACTACCTCGTCGCGGCGGACGGTCCGCGCAGCCCCGTCCGCGAGGCGCTCCGCATCGGGCAGACCGGCCCGGGCGACCTGTTCCACAACGTCAGCGTCACGTTCACCTCCCGCGGTCTCGCCGAGGTCGTCGGCGACCGGCGGTTCATCGTCTGCTACCTGACCAACCCGGAGGCCGACGGGGCGCTGCTGCCGGTGGACAACAAGGAGCACTGGGTCTTCCACGCTCCCTGGCACCCCGAACACGGCGAAACCATCGAGGAGTTCACCGACGAGCGGTGCGCCGAACACATCCGGCGGGCGATCGGCGTGCCGGATCTCGATGTGCAGATCACCGGCAGGGCCGCGTGGCACGCGGCCGAGCGGGTCGCCGAACGGTACGGGCAGGGACGGGTGTTCCTGGCCGGCGATTCGGCCCACGAGATGTCACCCACCGGGGCGTTCGGCTCCAACACCGGTATCCAGGACGCGCACAACCTCGCCTGGAAGCTGTCCGCCGTGCTGGCCGGCTGGGCCGGCCCGGGACTGCTGAAGTCCTACGACGCCGAGCGCCGGCCGGTGGCGGAGGCGACGAGCGCACGCGCCTCGTCGCGTTCGGTCGAGCACAGCCACCCCGGGTACACCCCGGCTCCCGAGGCCGGTGGGCAGGGCGGCCCCGGCGGCAAGCGGGGCGGGATCCTCAACGTGGCGCTCGCCTACCGCTACCCGCGGGGCGCGGTGCTGGGCGCCGATCCGGCCGCTCCGGTCGTGCCCGAGGGCGTACGGCTGACGGGCGAGCCCGGAAGCCGGGCACCGCACCTGTGGCTGACCCGCGCCGGCACCCGGATCTCCACCCTCGATCTGTACGAGCGGTCCATGGTCCTGCTGAGCTCGGCGGACGGCTCCGGCGGGTGGCACGCCGCGGCGACGGACACGGCCCGACAACTGTCCGTCCCGCTCGACTCCTACCGGATCGGTGACGGGCCCGAGGCGGATCTGGTCCCCGCGGGCGACACGGACTGGGCGGCGATCCACGGCGTCGGCGCGGACGGTGCGGTGCTGGTCCGTCCCGACGGATTCGTCGCCTGGCGGTCCGAGGGGCCGTCCAAGGAGCCCCGGACGGCGCTGCGGGAGGCCCTGATCGCGCTCCTGGACCAGGCCTGACCTGCCGTTTCCGGGCGGGCCGAGATCATCGCCCGGGCCGGGCGGCGACCGCGGGTCCCCACGGGAACGGAAACAGCCGGCGGCCGTATCGGATGTCCGATACGGCCTCCGGCCACGACTTCATCAGTCGGGACGACAGGATTTGAACCTGCGACCCCTTGACCCCCAGTCAAGTGCGCTACCAAGCTGCGCCACGTCCCGATGCGTCTCACTCGCGGTGCCCCGCGTGATCACGCATCCAAACCCTACCGCACCTCGGTGGATGACCGCGCACGCATTGTCATCGTCCCAGCGCAGCCGGGGTCGCCGTACGCGGGCGGGGGCGCCGTACGAGGCGGGACGGGTCGCCGTAAGGGGCTGAAGGGTCCGCCGTACGGGGCGGGAGGTGTCGCCGTCAGGCCGGTTGGTCCAGGTCGGCCGCGGCCGCCCGGAGTGCGTCGGCCAGCCGGGCCGCCGGTTCCGGCAGGGGGTGCGGAAGGCGGGCGAGGACGAGGCGGCGCCGCTCCTCGGGGCCGCCGCGCACGGACAGGATCCGTACGCCCGCCGGCGCGGCGGGGGCCAGCGAGGCGGGAACGGTGGTCAGACCGCAGCCGGCGGCCACCAGGTGCAGTTTGGCCAGCCAGTCACGGGCGGTGTGGGCGATCACAGGACGCTCGTCCAGTCCCGGCCAGACGCCCATCAGTCGCTCGTCGCCGACGGACGAACCGGCGATCCAGCGCTGTCCGCGCAGATCGGCGACGTCGACGGAGTCGGCGGCGGCGAGCGGGTGCGTCGCCGGCACCGCGAGCCGCAGACTGCGTTCAGCGAGCGTCCGCACTGTCAGCGGGGGCGACTCGCTGTCCAGGGGCCGGAACGGTGGCGCCGAGGCGAGCAGGGCCAGGTCCAGGGTGCCGGCCCGCAGCGCGCGGACCAGCGCGGGGGTGCTGCCCTCCCGGGTGCTGACGGTGATCGCCGGGTGGCTGCGGCGCAGGGCGGCGACAGCACGGGGCAGCAGGACCGCGCCCGCACTGGCGAACCAGCCGAGGCGGACGGTCCCGGCCTCGGCGGGCAGCCCGGCGAGTTCCCGCGCCGTCGCGTCGATCTGGTCGAGCACGGTCACGGCCCGGCGCAGTACGACGTGTCCGGCCGCGGTCAGCCGCACACCGTCCCTGCGCCGCTCCAACAGCGGTGCCCGTGCGGCCCGTTCGAGCGAGGCGATCTGCCGGGACACGGCGGACTGGGTGTAGCCGAGCGCACCGGCCGCCGCGGTGAGCGTGCCCCGTTCGGCCACCTCACGGAAGACGCGCAGGGCGACCAGCGAGACGTCGGTGAAGTCCATGACGATTACGCATACCAGACCTGAGCAGGTTTCGTTGGACGCATGCCCGAGGGGTTCCTAGCGTGGTGGACATGACCAACCCACGCATCGCTCTTGTCACCGGAGCCAACCAGGGGCTCGGCTTCGCGCTCGTCGAAGGGCTCGCCGCCCGGATGGACCGCGACGACCTGGTCCTGCTCACCGGGCGCGACGCCCGCCGGGTCGCCGACGCCGTCACGCGCGTCAACGCGTCCGCGGCGACCGTGAGCCGGGTCGAGGGCCGCGTCCTCGACGTCACCGACGCGCGGGCCGTACGGGACCTGGCGGCCGAACTCGGCGCGCGCCACGGCGGGGTGGACATCGTGGTGTCCAACGCGAGCGCCATGCTGAGGCCGGAGCGGTCGCAGGCCGAGCAGGCCGACGCCTTCATCGATGTCGCCAACGGGGGCGCGCACGCGGTGCTGCGCTCGTTCGGCCCGGTGCTGCGCCCCGGTGGGCGGCTGATCGTCGTGGCCAGTTCGCTGGGCACGCTGGGTCATCTCGACGCCCGGCTGCATCCGCTCTTCGACGGCGCCTCGCTCGACGAGGTGGATTCGGCGGTCGAGTCCTGGCGGGCCGCCGTGCACGCGGGCACCGAGCGGGAACTCGGCTGGCCCCGGTGGATCAACGTGCCGTCCAAGGTGGCCCAGGTCGCCGCCGTGCGGGCGGTCGCGGCCGAGCGCCGGGACGCCGACCTGGCCGACGGCACCCTGGTCGCGGCCGTCTGCCCAGGGCTCGTGGACACACCGCTGTCGCGCCCGTGGTTCGCCGACTTCAGCCAGGCGCAGACCCCCGCGCGGGCCGCGGTCGCGGTGCTCGATCTGCTGCTGCGCGACAAGGTCGATCCGGCGCGGTACGGCGAACTGGTGCGGTTCGGTGAGGTGATGCCGTGGCGGGCGGGCAGGCCGCCGCGTCACCAGGAGAAGCTTCTCAACGCGTAGGGCCCTGCCGGCACCAGCCGGTGGTGGGTGGCGCCGGGCGCGCTCCACCCACCACCGGACCGTCGGTCAGGCGTTGGGGTCGAACGTGATGCCGGCCGGCTTGGCCTTCGTCAGGTGGGAGTTGAAGTTGCCGTCCTTGAGGCCGAACACGGCGCTGCCGAAGTCGTACGCGCTCAACTTGTCGCGCAGCCCGGCGGGGTAGCCGTTCCAGCCGACCAGGGTCGGGAACTGCCAGGTGTGGTGGTGGTTCTCCGGCGGCTCGTCGTTGGTGTTCGCGGGCCGGAAGCAGTGCGTGCCGATGCCGTCCTTGTGGTAGACGACCTTGGGGTGTGTTCCGTCCCAGCGGATCTGGTCGCGGCTGTAGATGTTGAAGTTGCCGTGGGCCGAGGTGGACACGTACTTGGCCTCGTTGTCCTGGACCCACACCACGACGTGCTCCCAGTCGTTGCGGTGCCCGCCGAGGCCGCTGCCGACGACGGCCTGGTCCTTCTCCATGTAGAGGCCGTAGATGATGGCGCACCAGCCGTTGTTGCACTTCTCGCGCGAGTACCCGTTGGTGTTGTCGAGGTCCCAGGAGTCGCGGCACTGGCCGTTCAGGGCCCCGGAGGGCTTGAGGCCGGGGTTGACGGTGCCGTCGGGGCCGATGGCGGGCGTCGGGTAGCAGCCGTCGGTGTCGTAGTCGAAGGCCGGCTGGAACGTCTGCTCCAGTCCGTCCGCGTTCGCGGGCAAGGCCTTGGGCGGGTCGGCGAGGGCGCTGCCCGGGAAGGCGACGACCAGCGCGACGGCGCTGCCGAGGATGAGCGAGACCTTGCGGATCCGCGAGCTTCTTGTCACTGCGTCCTCCAGATCGACCGCGGCGTGGGGGCGGGGCAGACCAGGCGGTCGTCTTGGCATGCCCAGATCAGCTTTCCGGGCGGGCGCGAAAAACACCAGAGGTCGCGGGTGTCAGAGCGATGAAGGATCAACCAATGGGGAGGGTGAGGCAGCCTGTTGGAGGCCGCCCGACTCTCCCCATCGCCCAACTCCCGTGCCCGGCGGCCCGGTTGCCGCCCGGCACGGGAGGTACCGGGCACGGGAGATGCCGGGCACGGGATGCCGGGCACGGAAGGTACCCGGAACTAGACCTGGCCGTCGGCGAGCTTCCACTCCCGGTGCAACGCGCCCAAGGGAATGGCCCGTTGGAACACGGGCGTGCCGAAGATGGACAGCTGCATCCGCAGGGTGCCGGTCAGGTCGACACCGCCGTAGAGGGCCCAGGCGCCCGTCGCGGCGCCGTCCGCCTTCGCCGTGGACCCGGTCGTGGTCGTGACGTCGGCCGAACCCGCGGCCTCGCCTCGCAGATACGGGGCCAGGTCGGCGCTGACCCCGACGGCGCCGTAGAGGCCGACGGTGGCCTCCGCGCCGAGGGCCGCCTTCACCCGTCCCGCCGCGCTGACGGAGGTGTGCACCGGACTGCTCGTCATGTGCGACTCGTCGACCGGCGTCCACCCCTGAGCAAGACCGAAGGTGCCGCCGGCCTTGAAGTCGCCCTGGAGATGCTGTTCGACGTCGACCGTGACCTTTCCGTCGGCGGCGATCTGGAAGTAGCAGGTCAGATCGAGGTTCACCACGACGGGAATCGGGCCGACCTGGAGGACGGGGTCGGCGTGCAGTTTCGCGAACGGCACCCGCACGGGCTGCGCGGAGGCGGCGGCGCGCCCCTTCACCGTCCACTGCGCGTCCCAGTCGCCGGAGACACCGAGATAGGCGGCGCCGGGCCCGGAGCCGGCCGCGTCACCGCCGTAGGAGAAGTCGACGTCCGGCGCGACCTGCACGAACCCGGAAACGGACGCCGATGCCGACGCCGGTGCGCCCGGCGCCGTGGCCACCTTCGCTCCGACGTCGATCCGCAGGCTGCCGAGCGGAACCTTCGCACCCTCGGGGCCGACGTGGGCGTCTCCGTTCTTCGCCCAGGAGACCTGCACGTCCGGCAGCAGTTTCTCGATCGCGAAGGACGCCGCGTCGACGGGGACGGACCCCTTGGCGTCGCCGTCGCCGAGCAGCGCGTCCAGGGTCGCCGGTGCCGTCTGCACCTCGGTGCCGGCGCCGCTCTCGCCGATCACCCGGGTCACCTTGGCGAGGAGGCCGTCGGGGGCGCCGGGCGCGGGGGCGCTGGCGATGACGTCTCCCACGGCGGTGCCGTGCGGCTTCGCCGTGCTCCCGGCGGACGGGGACGAGGACGAGGATGGCGAACCGGTCGCCTTGTCGCCCGAACCACCCTGGTGAACAGGAGATATGACGGCTCGTCGGGTCTTGCTGTCGTACGAGGTCACCTTGAGCGCGGCCCGGTGGGCCCGGCCGCCCGACGTGCCCGGACGGGCGACGGCGGTCGAGGTGGCCGCCGCCTCGGGGGCCGCGGCGACGGCGAGCGGTTGCCCGGCGTCCGTTCGGGCGGAGGAAGAGGCGGCGGGACGGGCATGGTCGGCCCGGGAGGACGACTCCGCGGGACTCACGGAGCAGCCGGCGGCGAGGAAGAGGGCGGATGCGGCGAGCGCGGGCACGACGGCCCGCGAGGGCCGCTTGCGGATACGCAAGTTCAGTCCTTGAGGGGGGTGGGGGGTGACTCGGGATTACCGACGGGTAACCAGAAGTGAGGGTGTCATGAACCCGTGAAGCCCCGCTCCACCTTTCGGCGCCCGCCGGCGTGATGTGCGCCACGCCCGCCCCGTCGACCACAGACCGATGCCCGACAAGTCGTCAACTCCTCAACTAACCAGCCCTGCAAGGAGTGTGACGTAGTGTCAGAAAGTGCGGGCGGGAGGGACCGAAGAGGCGGATCGACGGACCCGGCGGCCCCGCCGTTTCGGTGAGTTGGTGAGTCGGCGGGCCGGTGAGCCGGCGGGCCTGAGTCGGCGGGCCGGTGAGTCGGTGAGTCGGCGGAGCCGCCCGCCGCCCCTAGAAGACCTCGCTCCGCGGTTCCCACCCCTCGTAGGCCGCCGTCAGCAGCCCCAGGACGCCGTGCGCGGTGACCTCTCGGGGGTTGGGGTAGGACTCCGCGGCGGCCTGTGTCGCCGCGGCTGCCAAGTCGGTTTCCTTCAGGCCGAGTTCCGCGAGGGTGCGGGGAGCGCCGAGGCCTCCCGCGAGCTCCCGCAGGGCACCGGGGACGTCGTCGGTACCCAGGACCCTGGCCAGAACGGCGATCGCCCGGGGCGCGGCCGGCGCGTTGTAGGCGAGGGCGTACGGGAGGACCACCGTGTGGGTCTCGGCGTGCGGCAGGCCGAAGCTGCCACCGAGGACATGGCACAGCTTGTGGTGCAGGCCCATGGTGGTCGCGCCGAGGCAGGCACCGCAGAGCCACGCGCCGTAGAGAGCCCGGCCGCGCGCCTCCGGATCGCCGGGAGCCGCGGCCACTTCGGGCAGGGCACCGGCCATCGCCCGCACGCCCTCCTCGGCCATCAGGGTGACGATCGGGGACACATCGGGTGCGTACAGCGCTTCGACGGCGTGTGCCAGCGCGTTGATGCCACTGGTCACCGAGAGCGGGACCGGGAGACCGAGGGTGAGCTCGGGGTCGTAGACGACGCAGCGGGGCTGTACGGAGGAGTCGCGCCCGGTGCGTTTGACCCCGTGCTCGGTCAGGCCCCACACGGACGTCATCTCGGAGCCGGAGTAGGTGGAGGGCACGGCGATCAACGGCAGTCCGGCGCGCAGCGCGATCGCCTTCCCGAGACCGATCGCGGAGCCGCCGCCCACGGCGACGCAGCCGTCGGCGCCCGCCGCGCGCGCCACCTCGACCGCCCGGTCGGCGACCTCCACGGGTACGTGCATCCGGGCGCCGGAGTGCAGCCCCACGCAAGTGTCGCCGAGCGCGTCCGCCACCGACCGTGCGACCTCCTCGCCCCGGCTGCCGCACACCACGAGCACCCGGTGCAGCCCGAGCCGCGCGGCCTCCCCCGGTGTCGCGGTCACCGAGGCACCGGACCGGAAGACGACCCGGGCGGGCCGGGTCTCGTAGGCGAAGTCGAGCGGGGTGCTCCGTGGGGTGGTCATCGGGCTTCCTCCGTGGATACCCCGGCCTTCGGGCCGGGGAGGAAAGGGACTCCTGCGGAGCAGGGCAGGGAAAGACGATTCGCCGCCGGGGCGGATCGCCGATCACCACCCCAAGTCAGCAGACGGTCACAATCTGTTGTGATAACTTGTGAGTAGTGGCCACTCACATGAAGCGGGCGTTCAAGTACCGCTTCTACCCGGACGATGCGCAGGCGGCGGAGCTGTCGCGCACGTTCGGATGCGTGCGGAAGGTCTACAACCTTGCTCTCGAGGCCCGTACCGCCGCGTGGTACCAGCGCCGGGAGAGGGTCAACTACAACGCGACCTCGGCGATGCTCACCGCGTGGAAGAAGACCGGGGAGCTCGCCTACCTGTCCGAGGTGTCCTCGGTGCCGTTGCAGCAGTGCCTGCGGCACCTGCAGGCAGCGTTCACCAGCTTCTTCGAGGGACGGGCGAAGTACCCCCGGTTCAAGTCGCGCAAGAAGTCCCGCCGCTCCGCCGAGTACACCGGCTCGGCGTTCCGCTACCGCGAGGGCAGGCTCACGCTCGCCAAGATGCGCGAGCCCCTGGACATCGTGTGGTCCCGGCCGCTCCCCGAGGGCGCGCAGCCGTCCACGGTGACCGTGTCCCAGGACGCGGCCGGACGCTGGTTCGTGTCGCTGCTCTGCGACGACACGATCACCCCACCGCTGGCCACCATGGCCGCTGTCGGGATCGACGCGGGGATCAATTCGCTGGTGACCCTGTCCACCGGGGAGAAGATCACCAACCCCCGTCATGAACGCCGTGACCGCGTCCGTCTCGCGAAGGCCCAGCGGGAGTTGTCCCGCAAGGCCCCTGGTGATGGGGCGAACCGGGCCAAGGCGCGTCGCAAGGTTGCCAAGGTCCACGCGCGGATCGCCGACCGGCGCCGCGACTTCCTGCACAAGCTGACCACTCGTCTCGTCCGTGAGAACCAAACGGTCGTGATCGAGGACCTGACCGTCCGCAACATGGTCAAGAACCGCAGGCTCGCCCGAGCTGTCTCGGACGCGGCCTGGCGTGAGCTGCGGATGATGCTGGAGTACAAGTGCGCCTGGTACGGGCGTGAGCTCGTCGTGATCGACCGCTGGTTCCCGTCCAGCAAGCTGTGCGGGAACTGCGGCATCGTCCGGGCGACACTGCCGCTGAACGTCCGCGAGTGGACGTGCGAGTGCGGAGCGGTGCACGACCGCGACGGAAACGCGGCGCAGAACATTCTCGCGGCCGGGCTGGCCGTGTCTGCCTGTGGAGGCGGTGTAAGACCTCAACGGGAGTCCTCCCGGACGGGGCGGTCGTCGGTGAAGCAGGAACCCCAGCGGGCGACCGCTGGAATCCCCCGCCTTTAGGCGAGGGAGGAAGTCAAGCCGGCTCCAGTACGAGTTCGAAGTGGGCGTGCCGGAAGGGGTTCGCGACGCCGAACTCCCGTGCCAGGGAGGGGTCGTCGGTCTCGGCGAAGTCCTGGACGAGGCTCTGCTTGACGGCGAAGACGGCGTCGGAGTCGAGGTAGGGGCCGCCCGCCACGAAGAGGTGCGTGGTGACGGGGGCGTGCCCCGCGGCCGAGGCGATGAAGTGGATGTGGGCGGGGCGGTAGGGGTGGCGGCCGGTGGCCCCGAGCAGGGCGCCGACCGGGCCGTCGGTGGGGATCGGGTACGGGCTCGGGACGCAGGTGCGGAACCGGAAGCGGCCCTCGGTGTCCGCCGTGAAGAGCCCGCGTCCGTTGCCGGGCGGCTGGACGTCCGGCCGCTGGACGTCGTAGAAGCCCTCGCCGTCGGCCTGCCACACGTCGAGGACCGCGCCGGGCAGGGGGGTGCCGTCCCGGGACAGCACCCGGCCGCTCACCACACACGGCTCGCCGGTGCCCACCAGGTCGATGTTCGCGCCGAGTTCCCGCTCGGGCGACGCCGTCATGTGGAACGGGCCGAGGACCGTCGACTCCGTCGCGCCCGGGTCACGGTGGCCGTTGAGGGCCTCCACGAGCATGGAGACGCCGAGCACGTCCGACAGGAGGATGAACTCCTGCCGGGTGTCGTCGCACTTCTGCCCGGTCGCGGTCAGGAAGCCGATGGCGCGCTCCCACTCCTCCGTCGTCGGCCGGGTCTCGCGGGCGAAGGCGTGGAGGTGGCGGGTGAGCGAGCCGAGCAGCTCACGCAGCCTCGGGTCGGCCGTGCCCGCGAAGCTGTCGACGACAGCGTCGGTGATCTCCGTGGTGTGTTCCTCGACCATGCCGCTCCCGTGGTCCCGCCGGTCGCCCTGCCGGGCGTGTACCAGGCTACGAGGTGCCGGGGCCCACCGTCCGAAGCCGAAGAACCCGTCCGCCGCGTCCGGCGGCACGGAGGGGACCTGGACGTCGGCGGCACCTTCACGCGCGCGACGCGCGTCACCGGGGCCGGATTCCGTCGACGGCCGGCTGGGCCGAAAACCGCCCGGCTGACGTCGAGGGACGCGCGATGACCCTTTCGGTGGGGCATCGTTGACCTGGAGCATCACGCCCGCACCGGACGCACGGAAAGTATGATCAAGCAATGTCTGACTTGACCGAAACCACGCCCGGCTGGCTGTCCCGTGACGAACTGGAGTCGGCCCGCGCCCGTATGCCGATCCTGTACGTCGAAGCCGTACCGGTGCGCGTCGACGACAACGGCGAAGTCACCCACATCGGGCTCCTGCTCCGTATCGGTCCGGACGGGACGGTCAGCCGCACCCTCGTCTCGGGCCGGGTGCTGCACCACGAGCGGGTCCGCGACGCCCTGCTGCGCCACCTGGAGAAGGACCTCGGCCCGGTGGCACTCCCCCGGATCCCGGCCTCCCTGCAGCCGTTCACCGTCGCCGAGTACTTCCCGACACTCGGCGTCACGCCGTTCCACGACCCCCGCCAGCACGCCGTGTCCCTGGCCTACATCGTCCCGGTGACCGGCGACTGCCGCCCCCGGCAGGACGCCCTCGACCTGGTCTGGTTCAGCCCGGAAGAGGCCTCGTCACCCGTGGTCACGGACGACATGCCCGGCGGTCACGGCGTTCTGCTGCGACAGGCGCTGGCGCACGTCGGCCATCTGTCCTGACGCGAAGGCCGCCGAACGCCCCGGAATCGGGGGACGGCGACGCCTCGCCCGACGCGGCAGCCGGGCCCTCACCCTGCCCGGCGCCGTCCGGCGGCGCCGCCTCAGCGGGTGACACCCATGCCGCAGACAGCGGAAAGGCCGCCCCCGCGAAAGCGGAAACGGCCTACGACCTGCGTATACGCAAGTCGGGACGACAGGATTTGAACCTGCGACCCCTTGACCCCCAGTCAAGTGCGCTACCAAGCTGCGCCACGTCCCGGTGCGTTCACCCGCGGTGACCCGCGTGATCGTGCGAACAGAACTTTACCCCACGCCGGGGGCTGCTCCGCCGGGGGACGGGGGCGCGCGACAATCGGCGTATGACCGGGACATCTGAGACGCGGCAGGCCGGCGGACGCGATCGGGACACCGAGGGGCGGGCGCGGAACGCCAGGCCCCGCGACGGACTGGGGCGCCCCCTGCCGTACGGCGCGGACGGGGTGGAGCGGCAGCCGGAGGGGGTCGTGCGCGGTCCCGAGGAAACGGTCGCCGAGGCGCAGGCGCTGCTGGACGCGGGCAGACCATTCCACGCGCACGAGGTCTTCGAGGACGCCTGGAAGTCCGGTCCGCAGGACGAGCGCGGGCTCTGGCGGGGGCTGGCGCAGCTCGCCGTGGGGCTCACGCACGCGGCCCGGGGGAACGCGACGGGCGGCGCACGGCTGCTGCGACGCGGCGCCGGGGCGATCGAGGAGTGGGCGTCGGGGACGGGTCGGCCGCGGCCGTACGGCATGGAGCTCGCGGAACTCACCATCTGGGCACGGGAGTTGGCGGGCGTCGTGGAGCGTGACGGCGAGCCGGTCGACGCGGCGGTGTCAGCTCCACGACTGCGCGGCCGGGTCGCCTGACAAGTGCATGCCTGCGGCGCCCGACCAGGCACCGACGCCGGTGCCCGACCACGTACCGACGCCGGTGCGTCCACGGTCAGTGGCGTGCGGCAGACTCTGGGTGTGCGAAAGATTCATGTCATCGGCATTGGAGCGGGCGACCCCGATCAGCTCACGCTGCAGGCGGTCAAAGCGCTGAGGAGCACGGACGTGTTCTTCATCCTGGACAAGGGCGAGGTGAAGTCCGACCTCGTCCAGCTGCGCCGTGACATCCTCGACGCGCACATACCCGAGGGGGCGTACCGCCTGGTCGAGGCCCGCGACCCTGACCGGGACCGGACAGCTGGGGGTTCGTCGTACTCCCCGGCCGTCGGGGACTGGCGCAGCGCCCGTGCCGCCATCTACGAGCGGCTGATCACCGAGGAGCTGGGCGAGGACGAGAGCGGCGCGTTCCTGGTGTGGGGCGATCCCGCGCTGTACGACAGCACGCTCGGCATCCTGGAGGAGATCCTGGACCAGGGCGCGGTGGCGTTCTCGTACGACGTGGTGCCCGGCATCAGCAGCGTCTCGGCGCTCGTCGCCCGGCACCGTACGGGGCTGAACCGGGTCGCCCGGCCCGTGCAGATCACCACCGGCCGACGCCTCGCGGAGGGCTTTCCCGAGGGGGTGGACGACGTGGTGGTGATGCTCGACGCCCACCAGACGTTCCGGCAGTACGCGGACGAGGACATCGACATCTACTGGGGCGCCTACATCGGCACGCCCGACGAGATCCTCGCCTCCGGTCCGCTGGCCGAGGCGGCCCCCCGTATCGAGCGGTTGCGCGCCGAGGCCCGGGAACGCAAGGGCTGGATCATGGACACCTACCTGCTGCGCAGGAATCCGGGGAGCTAGAGACGTCCTGTCCGCCGGTACGCCGCGCGGGCCGCCCCGCATGCACGGGGAGCCCACCGGTGTGAGGGTGGCGATTGTGACGATCACGGAGGATTCGGCGCCCCCCGCGGCGGGGGCGCCCGGGCCGCCGGTGCTGGACAGCCGGCGCCGCAACATCGTCTTCGCGACGATCGTGCTGGGCATGCTTCTCGCCGCGCTCGACCAGACGATCGTGGGCACCGCGCTGCCGACGATCGTGTCCGATCTGGGCGGCGCGGCGCACATGTCGTGGGTGGTGACCGCTTACCTGCTGGCCGAGACCGTGGCGACGGTGCTGGTCGGCAAGTTCGGCGACCTGTTCGGCCGCAAGGTGGTCTTCCAGGTGTCGGCGATCATCTTCATCACGGGTTCGTTCCTGTGCGGGCTCGCCACGAACATGTCGCTGCTGATCACCTGGCGGGCGTTGCAGGGCATCGGCGCGGGCGGTCTGATGGTGACCTCCATGGCGCTGATCGCGGACGTCATCCCGCTGCGAGAGCGGGGCAAGTACCAGGGCGCGATCGGCGCGGTCTTCGGTGTGGCCACGGTCATCGGGCCGCTGCTCGGCGGACTGTTCACGGACCATCTGTCGTGGCGCTGGGCGTTCTACGTCAACGTCCCCCTCGCGATCGTGGTGGTGATCGCGGCGGCCCGCACCATCCCCGTGGTGAAGTCGGTGACCCGGCCGGTCATCGACTATCTGGGCATCGCGCTGGTCGCGGTCGGCGCCAGCTCCCTGATCCTGGCGACGAGTTGGGGCGGCAACGAGTACGCGTGGACATCGCCGACCATCATCGGTCTCTTCGTGGGCGGTGTGGTCGCGCTCGGTCTGTTCTGCCTGGTGGAGACGCGTGCGGCCGAACCCATGCTGCCGATGCGGCTGTTCTCCAACCCGGTCTTCACGGTCTGCTCGATCCTGAGCTTCATCGTGGGGTTCGCGATGCTCGGCGCGATGACGTTTCTGCCGACGTATCTGCAGTACGTCGACGGGGACTCCGCCACGGTCTCCGGTGTGCGCACCCTGCCCCTGGTCCTTGGCCTGCTCATCGCGTCCGTCTTCAGCGGCAACGTGGTCAGCAAGACCGGGCAGTACCGGATCTTCCCCATCGTCGGTTCCCTGGTGATGGCGGTCGGGCTCTATCTGATGTCGCGCATGGGACCGGACACCGGGGCCTGGCTGGAGTCCCTGTACATGTTCGTGCTCGGCACCGGGATCGGGCTGTGCATGCAGGTGCTGACGATCGCCGTGCAGAACACCGTCGAGTACACCGACCTCGGCACCGCGACCTCCGGCGTCACCTTCTTCCGTACGCTGGGCAGTTCCTTCGGTACGGCCGTCTTCGGCACGATCTACACCAACGCGCTGAAGCCGAACCTGGCCGAGGGGGTCAGAGCGGCCGCGGAGACCGGTGCGGCCCGGCCGGCCGTCATCGCCAAGGCGGCGCAGAGTCCGGAAGGGCTGCACAGACTGCCGCCGGAGGCGGCCCAGCCCATCATCGACGCCTACGCCGACACCATCCACACCGTGTTCCTGTGGACGGTTCCGGTGGCGGTCCTCGGCTTCGTCGTGGCGCTCTTCCTCAAGCAGGTGGAGTTGCGCGACAGCGCGCGGATGGGGTCGACGGACATGGGCGAGGGCTTCGCGTCGCCGTCCACCGCGGACTCCCAGCGGCTGCTGGAGTTCTCGGTCGCGAAAATCATCGGCACCACGGAGATGGACACCGCGCGCCGGATCGTCGCCGAGTCCGACACCCGGCTGGATGTGGCGGGCTCCTGGGCCGTGATGCAGGTGGAGCTGTTCACCCGGATGGTCGGCCACGCCAATCTCGCACTGATCGCCGCCCGGCGCCATCTGCCCCCCGAGGTGCTCGTCCCGGTGTTCAACCGGATGGTCGAGGAGGGCTATCTGACCCGGCACGGCTCGTTGTTCTCGCACACCGCGGCGGGCGAGCGCGAGGCACGGGTGATCAGCGAGGCCTGGGGCCGCTGGCTCGCCGGACGTGTGGAGCAGGATCTCGGCCGCCCGTCCGGCGAGGAACTGCGCGCCGCCGTCGACACCATCGCCAAGCGCCTGCTGGTCGAGGACCTGACCCAGGGTCTGCCCGACCGGACCCCGGAACTGGCGTCGGCCACGAGGAGTTGACGGCCGCGCGGCGGCTCCGGAGACCGGTCACCGCGGGCCGAGGTCCAGCAGGGCCAGCGCCGACGCGACGTCCGGAACCGCGCTCACGTCCTTCGGGAGGGGCGGGCGGCGTACGACGACCACGGGGAGGCCGAGGTCGCGGGCGGCCGTCAGTTTGGCCGCCGTCGCGGCACCGCCGCTGTCCTTGGTCACCAGGACGTCGATGCGATGACCGCGGAGCAGGGCCTTCTCGTCGTCCAGGGTGAAGGGACCGCGTGCGAGCAGCACTTCGGTGTCGGGAGGCAGCGGCGGCTCGGGGGCCTCCACCGAACGTACGAGAAAGTGGAGCTGTGCGAGATCCGCGAACGCCGCGAGTCCGAGGCGGCCCGTGGTGAGGAAGACGCGGCGGCCCAGCTCGGGCAGCAGCGCGGCGGCTTCGGCGAGGGAGTCCACCGGGTGCCAGCGGTCACCGGGACCGGGGCGCCAGCCGGGGCGGCGCAGCACCACGGCGGGAATCCCGGTCGCCGCCGCGGCCCGTGCCGCGTTCGCGGTGATGCCGGACGCGAAGGGATGCGTCGCGTCGACCACGGCGTCGACACGGTGCTCGCTCAGCCATCGCGCGAGTCCGTCCGCCCCGCCGAACCCCCCGGTCCGTACCTCCCCTTCGAGCGCTCCCGGCCGGGAGACCCGGCCCGCCAGCGACGTCGTCACGCGCACGCCGGGGCGCGCCGCCAGCTCGGCGGCGAGTTCGCGGGCCTCGGTGGTGCCGCCGAGGAGAAGGACGTGCGGGGCCATGCGCCGAGCGTACGGGGGTGCGGGAACGGCTGTGCGCATGCCCTTGCCACCGCGGATCGGTAGGGTCCTGGCATGGAGGCGGTACGGGCGGTCCTGATCGACATCGACGGTGTGCTCACCGTCTCGTGGGAGCCGATTCCCGGCGCGGTCGAGGCGTTGCGGCGGATCCGCGATTCCGGCCTTCCGGTCGCCCTGGTCACCAACACGACGTCCCGCACACGCGCGTCCATCGCCGCCACGCTGGCCGGAGCGGGCTTCCCGGTGGACGCCGGGGACATCCTCACCGCGCCCGCCGTCACCGCCGCGTACCTCGCCGAACACCATCCGGGCGCCCGGTGCGCTCTGCTGAACAGCGGTGACATCCGCGAAGACCTCGAAGGCGTACTCCTCGTCGAGGAGAACGCCGGCGCTGTACCGGGTGCTGTCGAGGGGAACGCCGACACCGTGGCGGATGTCGTCGTCGTGGGGGGTGCCGGTCCCGAGTTCGGCTACGCGGCGGTGAACCGGGCCTTCGGCCACCTCCAGCGGGGTGCGCGGCTGATCGCCATGCACCGCAATCTGTACTGGCGGACCGACCGGGGTCTGCAGCTCGACAGCGGCGCGTTCCTGCTGGGGCTCGAACGGGCGGCCCGCACGGAGGCGGAGATCACCGGGAAGCCGTCACCCGCGTTCTTCGAGACGGCGCTGGCCCGTCTCGGAGTCGGTCCCGGCGAGGCACTGATGATCGGCGACGACATCGAGTCGGACGTCCTCGCGGCGCAGCGCACGGGCATCACCGGCGTCCTGGTGAGAACCGGGAAGTACCTGCGGGAGAGCCATCGCGCGGCCCACGGCACGCCGGATCACGTCCTGGACTCCTTCGCGGACCTCCCGCGCCTGCTGGGCTCCGGCCCTTCCCGGTAGCACCGGGGCGCGTCCCGGAGGCCCCGGACTTTAGTGCAGCAGCAGTTGCACTCCCCCGACGACCGTCGCCCCGATCACCAGTCGCTCGAAGAGCAGTTGGTCGATGCGGTTCACCGCCCACTTTCCGATGAACGCCCCCGGCACGACGAAGGCCGCCAGGGCCGCGTCCAGGAGCAGCGAGCGGCCGTCGATCAGGCCGAGGCCCGCGCTGAAGGGCAGCTTGGAGACGTTGACGATGAGGAAGAAGAAGGCGGAGGTGCCGAGGAAGCCGAGCTTGCGGAAGCCCGCCGAGAGGAGATACATCGACATCACCGGGCCGCCCGCGTTGGCGACCATCGTGGTGAAGCCACCGAGCACCCCGTAGGAACGGGCCTTGACGCGTCCCGTGCGGGTCACGACCGAGTCGGGTTCCTCGTCCTGGACGGCGGCCCGGCGACGCCACACGGTGACCCCGGCCATCAGCAGCAGGATCGCGCCGATCGAGGTCCGTACGACCGCGTCGTCGGCCCAGACCAGGAAGACCGTACCGAGGACGACACCCGCGGCGACCGCCGGGAACAGGCGCCACAGCGTGGGCCAGTGGGCGTGGCGCCGGTAGGTGAGCACGGCGAGCACGTCGCCGACGATCAGGAGGGGCAGCAGGACGCCGGTCGAGGCGCGGGCGGGCAGTACGGCGGCGAAGATCGCCAGGCTGACCGTGTTGGCTCCGCTGACGGCGGTCTTGGAGAAGCCGACGAGCAGAGCCGCGGCGGCGAGAGCGGCGAACTCCCCGGTGGATATGTGCCAGAGCGTCATCGTGTTCATGCGGGGACCGATGTTATGCCCACGCAACTCGCCCGGCTAAGGAGGGTCGTGGCCCAGGTGGGCCCTGGGCCACACCCTGTACGGGCCGACCCCAAGGGCACGCCGTGTACGGGCCGACGCCAGGGACACGCCGTGTAGGGACCTGCCCCTGCGGACGCGCAGCTCCGGGAGGGTCCGCGCGTCAGTGGCGCTCGACCAGGACCGCGCTGCCCTGTCCGACTCCGACGCACATCGTGGCCAGGCCGCGCTCGGCGCCCGTGCGGCGCATGCGGTGCAGCAGGGTGGTGAGGATGCGGGCGCCCGAGCAGCCGAGCGGGTGACCGAGGGCGATGGCTCCGCCGGTCGGGTTGACGAGGTCGGGGTCGATGCCGAGGCGGTCCACGCAGGCCAGGGCCTGGGCGGCGAACGCCTCGTTGAACTCGGCCTCCTGGATGTCGCCGATGCTCCAGCCGACGCGTCCGAGCGCCTTCTGCGTGGCGGGCACGGGACCGATGCCCATGACGTCGGGATCGACGCCGGCCGAGGCTCCGGCGACATAGCGTCCGAGCGATTCCAGTCCGAGTTCGTTCAGGGCTTCCTCGCTGACCAGCAGCACGCCGGCGGCGCCGTCGTTCATCGGCGAGGCGTTGCCCGCGGTGACCGTGCCGCCGGCGCGGAACACCGGCTTGAGGCGGGCCAGCTTGTCGAGCGAGGTGTCCTCCCGTACGCATTCGTCGCTGTCGACGATCACACCGTCGGGACGCTCCACGGGGAGCAGTTCGGCGTCGAAGTACCCGTTCTTGCGGGCGTCGGCCGCACGCTGGTGGCTGCGGAGCGCGAAGGCGTCCTGCCGCTCGCGCGAGACGCCGTACCGCGCGGCGACCTCCTCCGCGGTCTCCCCCATCGACAGGACGCCGTGCAGCTCCTTCATCACGGGGTTGACCATGCGCCAGCCGAGCCGGGTGTCGACGGTCTCGATGCGGTGCGGCAGCGCCTCGTCCGGGCGGGGCAGGACGAAGGGGGCCCGGCTCATCGACTCGGAGCCGCCGGCGAGCACGATGTCGGCCTCGCCCGAGGCGATGGCGCGGGCCGCCGTCGTGACGGCTTCGAGGCCGGAGGCGCAGAGCCGGTTGACGGTGGCGCCGGGCACGCTGTCGGGCAGTCCGGCGAGCAGCGCGGCCATGCGCGCGACATTGCGGTTGTCCTCACCGGCCTGGTTGGCGGCACCCCAGTAGACGTCGTCGACGCGGGCCGGGTCGAGCGTGGGCACCTCGGCGACCAGACCGCGGATGACGCTCGCGGCGAGGTCGTCGGGCCGCACGGAGGACAGGGCCCCGCGCAGCTTGCCGATGGGCGTGCGGCGGGCGGCCGCGAAGTGGACGGGACGCACGACAGGACTCCTGACGGACACCGGTGAGGGACACCGGGATTAATTAGCACTGCTAGTTTTTGACTATAACCCCCGCCCCGAGCCCTTGGGAAGATCCCCCCGCGGCCGGTATCCGCCCGTACGTCCCGACACCCGCCCCGCAGGGAAGGCGGCCATCGCGGCCGCGGAGCGGTTCTCCGCGCCGAGCACCACGGCGCCGCGGTTCCGGGTGGCCGAGGATCGACTGTCGCCCGCCCCGCACCCCGCGCGGATGCGACACTGCTCGCGCGCCCCGCCGAACACGGGTTGACGGGGTGAACAGGACGGACACAGCAGGGAGTTGTCGTATGACGGGGACCGAGTCCGCCGCGGACCGGATCGACACCAGCAGGCCACATCCGGCACGGGTGTACGACTGGTACCTGGGCGGCAAGGACAACTACCCGGTCGACGAGCAGCTCGGGCAGCAGATCACGGAGCGCGATCCCGGCGCCAAACGGGCCGCGCGCAGCAACCGCTGGTTCATGCAGCGGGCCACCCGCCACCTGGTCCGTACGGCGGGAATCCGCCAGTTCCTCGACATCGGCACCGGCATTCCCACCGAGCCCAACCTTCACCAGATCGCGCAGGTCACCGCTCCGGACGCACGGGTGGTGTACGTCGACAACGACCCGATCGTCCTCGCCCACGCCGAGGCGCTGCTGCGCGGTACCCCGGAGGGCGTGACGGAGTACATCCAGGCGGACGTGCGCGAGCCGCGGAAGATCCTCGACGAGGCCGCGCGCGTGCTCGACCTGGACCGCCCCGTGGCCCTGTCGCTGATCGCGCTGATGCACTTCATCGCCGACGACGACGGTGCGTACGAACTGGTGGAGACCCTGGTCGACGCACTGGCGCCGGGCAGTTTTCTGGCGCTGTCCGCGATGACGATCGACTTCGAGCCGGAGGACGTACGCCGGGGCATCGAGGCGTACGCGCGCGGCGGTGTCACCCTGGTGGGCCGTTCGCACGCCGAAGTGAGCCGCTTCTTCGGGGGACTTGACCTGGTCGAGCCGGGCATCGTCTCCGTGAAGGACTGGCGTCCGGAACTCGCGGAGGGCGAGACCCCGATCGGCGACGAGCCGGTGTCCCTGTACGGCGGGGTCGGCTTCAAAAGCTAGGGCCGGTCGGTTAGGGGGGCGGCGCCGGTCGAATTCGAGGGTCGGCGCCGGTCTGTGGCGCCGGTCGGTTTCACGTTCTCGCGGGACGAGGCGGGCGGTCCTTGGCCCTCTTGGCCGGGTCCTTGGCCCTTCTGAGCGTGTCCTTGGCCCTCCTGACCGGGACGGTCGGGCCCGTGGCCGAGGACGGTCGGCCCCTGCCCCCTTGGGTGCCGGGGAGGAACGCTGGGGAGCCATCCGAGAAGGAAGCGAGATGGCGAGATGACCCTCATCGTCGGGCAGGTGATGACCAGCGAGGTCGTCGAGGCGCACCGGGAGATGTCGTTCAAGGACGTGGCACGGCTGCTGGACCGGTACCGGATCAGCGGACTGCCGGTGGTGGACGACGACGACAAGGTCGTGGGCGTGATCTCGGAGACCGATCTGCTGCGCCGGCAGGCGGCCCGGTGCGACCCCGAGGTACGGCGCGGCCTCCTGCCGTCCCTGCGCCGCGGCCGGTCGCGCTCGCTGCGCCAAGGCAGGGTGGCGCGCCGCGCGGCGGGCGCCGAGGCCACACCGGCCCGCGCCACGACCGCGGAGCAGTTGATGTCGACGCCCGCGATCACCGTGCATCCGGAACAGCAAGTGGCGGATGCCGCCCGGGTGATGGAGCGTCATCGCATCGAACGGCTTCCCGTGGTGGACGAGGAGGACCGGCTGATCGGAATCGCCACCCGCCGGGACCTGCTGCGGGTATTCCTGCGGACGGACGAGGAGATCCGCCAGGAGGTGACCGACGAGGTTCTGGGGCGCACCCTGTCGTTGCCGCCCCACAGCGTGATCGTCTCGGTCGGCGACGGTGTGGTGACGCTGGAGGGTCGGCTGGAGCGTCGGAGCGAGATCCCGCGGGCCATCCGGCTGACGTGGCGGGTCGACGGCGTCGTCGGAGTCATGAACAGCCTGACCTTCCGCGTCGATGACACCCTCCCGCCCGAACTCCACCCCTCGCACCGGATCGGCCACCACTGGCTTCCCGAACGCTGACGGGCCGGCCCGGGGCAGTCGATCGCGTGCGCGACGGCCGCGCCCCAGAGCGCCGGGCCGAGCCGCGGAGCCCCGGAGCCGCGGAGCCGCGGAGCCCCGGAGCCGCGGAGCCGCGGAGCCGCGGAGCCGCGGAGCCGCGGAGCCGCGGAAGGATCGGCTGGCCGGCATGACCTAGGCCATGGACAGATCGGCCTGCCGGCATGACCGGAGCGAAGGACCCCTCGGCCGACCGGTGCGGACCGAACGGCCCTGGCCCGGCGGGCCCCGGCCCCCGTGTCCCCCCTCACCGACCTGACCTCCCCAGAACCTCGTGAACCACTCGCACCTCCCCTGAAGGCCCCTGGTCGGCTGCGGCTCAGCCGCGGGTCGGGGGCCACGAGGCGGTCGGCCTCGCCGCGGCGGCCACTTCGTCCGCCGCGTTCCGCACAGGTGCTCGACTTCGGGCCCGGCCGGTCGGGCATCATGGCTCCGACGGGTGTCGAGCGAGGGGAACACGAATGAACCAGAGCGCGCACCTTCCGGAGGAGCCCTCGGCCCCGCAATTCCGGCTGGACGCCCTGCTGGAGGACCTGCAGGAGCAGGTCCAGCGTGTGCGCGGCACCCAGAACCGGGTGCACACCCTCCTCGAAGCGGTCCTCGCGATCGGCAGCGACCTGGACCTGGATGTCGTCCTGCGGCAGATCGTGGAGTCCGCGGTGCAGCTCGTCGACTGCCGCTACGGAGCGCTCGGCGTCCTCGGTGAAGAGGGCGGCATCAAGCAGTTCATCACGGTGGGTATCGACGAGGAGACCATCGCCCGCATCGGGCACTACCCCCGGGGAGAAGGCATCCTCGGCCTGCTCATCAGGGAGCCGCACGCCCTGCGGCTCCCCGTCCTGAGCGACCACCCGGACTCCGTCGGCTTCCCTCCCGGGCACCCCCCGATGACCACGTTCCTCGGCACCCCCGTGCAGGTCCGCGACAAGATCTTCGGCAACCTCTACCTCACGGAGAAACGCGGCGGTGCCGAGTTCGACGCCGAGGACGAAGCGGTGCTGCGCACGCTCGGCGCGGCGGCCGGCGTGGCCATCGACAACGCCCGGCTGTACGACGACGCCCGGCGCCGTGAGCGCTGGCTGGCCGCGAGCAGCGAGCTGACCCGCACCCTGCTGTCGGGCGCCGATCCGGCCGACGTCCTGCACGCGTTCACGGCGACGGTCCGGGAGATGTCCGACGCGGATCTGGTGACCCTGGCCCTGCCGGTGACCGGCACCACGGACCTGGTCATCGAGTCCGCCGAAGGACGCGACGCCGAACTGGTACGGGGGCTGGCCCTGCCGGACGGGACGAGTCTGGCGGCCAAGGTGTTCACCTCCGGCGAGCGAATCGTCAGTGCCTCCCTCAGCGAGGACCCACGCACCGGGACGGGCAGCGCGTCGGTCCTCGACCTCGGCCCGGCGTTCGTGATCCCGCTGGGCACCCCGGAGCGGGTGCGCGGCGTTCTCCAGGTCGCGAACCGGCAGGGTGGAACCGTGTTCCCGGACGCCACCATCGACATGATCGCCGGGTTCGCCGGTCACGCCGCGCTCGCCCTGGAGATCGCCGAACACCGCCGCGACGCGGAGCAGTTGCTCGTCCTCAACGACCGGGACCGCATCGCGCGTGACCTGCACGACCTGGCCATCCAGCGGCTCTTCGCCGGCGGGCTCAGCCTGCAGTCGGTGCTCAACCGCCTCTCCGACCGGCCCGAGGTGGCCGAACGCGTCCAGCGGGTGGTGGATGATCTCGACGACACGATCAAGGTCGTACGCTCCACGATCTACGCCCTTCGGGAGAGCGACCGGGCGGGCGCCACCGGTCTGCGCGCCCGACTCGTCACCGAAGTGGGCCGTGCGTCCGAGACGCTCGGCTTCACCCCCGCTCTGCGCATGAGCGGCCTGCTGGACACCGACGTGTCCGACGAGCAGCGGGAACACCTGCTCGCGGTGCTGCGCGAGGCGCTGTCCAACGCCGCCCGGCACGCCCACGCCACGGCCGTGGAGGTCACGGCCGAGGCCACCTCCACCACGCTGCGGCTGCGGGTGGCGGACAACGGCCGGGGCATCGACCCGGCCGTCACCCGCCGCAGCGGTCTCGGCAATCTCCGCACCCGCGCCGAGAACCTCGGCGGCACCTGCGCCCTGACATCCAACGAGCCGAGCGGCACCGTCCTGGAGTGGACGGTGCCGCTGCACCCCGACAATCCGGCCTGACCACGGCACCTCCCGGCACCTCCCGGCACGTCCCGGCGGCTCCCGGCACCTCCCGGCGGCCGCCACCCGGCGGAGCCCGTTCGGCGACCGCCTCGCCGTCTCGCGGGCACGGCGATCGCCCTTGTTCCCCCACGCGGCCCGGTCGGGGTCGCGTGGCCCGCGTTCAGTGCTGGTCGGCCGGCGCGGGGCTGTCGTCGATGAAGCCGCCCGACTGGTGGCGCCACAGCTTCGCGTAGGCGCCGTCCGAGGCGAGCAGCTCCTGGTGCGTGCCCTGCTCCACGATCCGTCCGCGGTCGAGGACGATGAGCCGGTCCATGGTGGCGACCGTGCTCAGCCGGTGTGCCACCACGAGCGCCGTACGCCTCTCCATGAGCCGCCACAGCGCCTCCTGGACGAGGAGCTCGCTCTCGGAGTCCAGGGCGCTGGTCGCCTCGTCGAGCAGCAGGATCGGCGCGTCGCGCAGGATCGCGCGGGCGAGGGCCACCCGCTGGCGCTGGCCGCCGGACAGCTTGATGCCGCGCTCTCCGACCATGGTGTCGAAGCCGTCCGCCAGGGCGTCGGCGAACTCGGTGACGTGCGCCGCCTCGGCCGCGCGGCGGATCTCGGCGTCGGTGGCGTCCGGCCGGGCGAAGGCGATGTTGTCCCGCAGCGTGCGGTGGAACATCGCCGGGTCCTGCGGCACGTAGGCGATCAGGCTGCGCAGGTCGGCCTGGCGCAACTTGCTGATGTCCTGCCCCCCGATCAGGATGCGGCCGTCGTCGATGTCCGTCATCCGCAGCAGCAGCCGGGTGAGCGTGGTCTTGCCCCCGCCGGACCGGCCGACCAGACCGATCTTCGCCCCGCTGGGTACGGCCAGTTCGAGCCCCGTGAACAGCGGCTTCGCGCCCGCGTGGGTGAACGTCACCCGCTCGAAGCGGACGTCGGCGGCGCGGGACAGCAGGGGCTCCGGAGCGATAGGGTCGAGAACGGTCGGCGGCGTCAGCAGCAGTTCGGTGAACTGGGCGGCCTCCGTCATCGAGCTCTCCAGGCGACGGTAGATCTGGTTGAACTCGAACATGATCCGGGTCGCGTTGGCGTAGTACGTGAAGGCGACCACGACCGCCTCCACGCCGTGACCGCCCCCGCCGAGCGCGACCGCGAGCAGCAGGCCGAACGCGTTGGTGAGCACGGACATCGGCGCGACCAGGGTGTCGATGCGCAGATTGCCGTAGTCCCACGACCGCAGGGTGAGCCGCCGCGAGACCGCGACTCGGGAACGGTGCTCGGCGGCCTCACGTTCCTCGGCGGCGAAGGCCCGGACCGTGTCCATGTTCATCAGGCTGTCGGCGACGTGGCCCGAGACCCGGGCGATCGCCTCCTCGCGCTGGTCGACGAGTGCCTGGCGGCGGCGGATGAGGGGCACCACGCACAGTCCCGTCACCGCGATCATCACCAGGAGCCCGACGACGAGCAGCGGTTCGTAGCGCCACAGCACCACCGACCCGAACACCAGCGGCACGAGACTGCCGACGACCTGGAACGTCATCGTGTCGACGAATTCCTCGAAGCGGGAGGCGAAGCTCAGCACCCGCTTGGTCAGCGACCCGGCGAAGTTGTCGTGGAAGAACGAGGCGTCCTTGGCGAACAGTTCGTCCATGCCGATCACGTACAACTGCTCGATGCCCAGGGCGTCCAGGCGGTTCAGGCAGTGCAGACCGAGGCGCCAGAACGCCTCCGCGAGCAGCAGGACACCGCCGAAGCCGAGGACGTAGGGCAGCGCCACGCCGATGGAGAGGCCGCCGCCGTCGCCCGCGATGCGACCGACGAGCTTCGCGACGATGAGCGGCGCGACATAGCCGATGCCGATGTTGCCCAGCGCCGGCATCAGCATGGCGGGCGCCGTCAGCCGCTTGAGCCGGACCAACTCCCTTCCGTAGTAACGAAGTGCGAGGAGCACTGAGCCCCTGCCCGGTAAAGCCCTCCGCGATTCAGGCGATGCCATCCCCACCCTGTGTCGTCGTACGGCAGCCCGCCACGCGCTTGTGCGACGGAGTCCCCGCGCGGTTCACAAAGACGCCGATGTAGCCATATGGGCAGGCCAGGACTTGCAGTCTCCCGTGACGGTGTCCACCCGGTCCAAGCGTTTTTCTCGGACACCGAGCCATCTCGGACACCCGTACGCCACCGGTCGAACGGGGTGGCGAACGGCGGTGTCCGGGTACGACAAAGGCCGCTTCCTCAGTGATGAGAAAACGGCCTCTGAACCACGACTCAAAAAGTCGGGACGACAGGATTTGAACCTGCGACCCCTTGCCCCCGGAAGCCGACGCCAAGGTCAGGGCGTCCACACAGTCCAGGCCATCCGGTAAACATCCAGGTCAAGGGCGTGGTCGGCGTGCCGACCTGAGGTGGTCTGTGAGAGATGTATGAGATGCCGTACTCCCTGTACGGAGTCTGTCGCGCCGCGTGAGCCTCGTAGCGGGCAGGTAGGTCGGCTGTCGCCTCGATGATCTGTGAGGCGCGAGGAGCCGAGGAATCCTGGTCGGGCGAGTGGGGTGCCAGAGGACCGGTGCCGCCCGGAGGTGTCGGTGTTGTGGACGCTGGGGCGGTGTTCGACGACCTCGCTGGGCGACCGGCTCTCCGTCAGGTTCCGGCCGGGGGACGACGAGGTGTGGGGGCGCGCCGCACCCACGGGCTTCCGGTTGGATCCCCACACCGCACACGCACGGAACCTCGACGGCGGATTCAACACGGTCTGGCAGCGCCACTTCCATCAGAGCGTGTGCGCCGTGAGGTGCGGTGCGCCGAGCTCTCGGCCATCGAGCCGAGCTCTTGGCCATCGAGGTGGAGGTGGACCGTACCGGTCGTCTGATCCCGGCCTTCTACCACCTGTTCGAACAGTCGATCGTGCGTTGGGCCGGGCAGCAGCACGAGCCGGTGACACTGGCTCGATGGCGCAGGATGCGCGCCTTTCCTCAGCGACGTCTGGAAACAGTCGCCGCCCGGCTCGGAGCGCGCGATGTCACCGCTCGTCCAGTTCACCCCAGACGACGAGCCGGAGCCTGTAGGCGCGGGTGACCGGGTCACGGTCCGTGCAGGTGGTGAGCGTGATGCGCGCCTTGTCGGGCTTGACCCCGGGCCTGTTGGGAACGGGCAGGACGACACCGACCTCCGTCGGCTTCACCTTCCTTGTCCCCGTGATCCGGTAGGTGTCGCTTCGTCCCCGCCACTCGACGGTGACCGAGTCGCCGCGTTTCAACTGGTCCAGCCGGTTGAACGGCTGCCCCCAACCCGTTCTGTGGCCGGCGACCGCAAAGTTGCCGATCTCACCGGGCATCGCAGTCCCCGGATAGTGCCCCGGGCCCTTTGCCAGAGCATCTTGAGATACTCCCTCGACAATGACCGGATGGTATCCGGCCCCGAATTTCGGAATCCGCAGCACCGCGAGAGCCTTCCCCTCACTGGGGCCGGGATCCTTCCGTGTCGCCCCTTGTGGAGGAGCCGATTCCTGATGGCCCACCTGCGGCTGCAACAGTTGATCACGCAGATTCTGTTGCGCGCGGCTATATTCGTGATTCTGCTGCCAGTCCTGGTGAAGCCTGAGGCCTCCCATAAGGAGACCGGTAAGGATCAAGCCCACTCCCACCAGGCGGATTATTGTCCGCATGGGAAACGTCCTCACGGTTTTGGCGGGGTCACCGGAAATGCCACTCCACCTTGGGGGCGACTCAGCCTTGGTCAGGTGTCGTCGCTATTGCTCTCCCTTCGGGGAATCAGCCGCAGCGCGGCGAATCCCGCCGAGATCAGAACAAACATCACGACCCAGAACCAGATGCTGTCCACGCCGCCGGTGACAGGCAGAACGCCTGCACCGACTCCGGCAGATGCCACAGTTCCGGCACCGGTGTAGTCCGCCATGAGTTTCTCCTTCGGAACATGAAGCGGCCAATTCCGCCATCAGAAACGGATCAGCTTCACGGACAAATTGGAGATCCGGCACCTGCATCGATCCGACGCCCGGCCCGAAGCCGTAGTGGTGAGGGGGCGGGCACATCAGCCGAGTTTTCTCAGCTGCCGATCCGACTTGTTTACGACGTATACGTCCAGCTTTAACCCCGTTGGCGCATGCGGTCAAGTGGAGAGTGCGGCGATCACTGCACCGACCCCGCCCCGATGGGCCGGACCAGGCGGTCGAGCAGTGCGTCCAGCCCGACGGCCAGGCCCTCCGGCCCGCCCGGCTCGGTGAGCGCGACGGCCATCCGCAGCCTGGGCAGCTCCCGCGGCGGAAGGTGATCCAGCCCGAGGCGGACCACGGGATCCGGCTCATCCGGTTTGGCCGCCATGGGGCACACCTCAACTGACACATAGCCGAGGACCCACCCCGTGATGGCGCGGAAGACGACTCCGGCGCGGGCGCCGTCGAGTCCGGCTTCCTCGAGCAGGGCGAACACCCTCTCGTGGTCCTTCAGAACGGCGAGCGGCCGACGGGCCAGGGGAGCCCTCAGCATGCGCGTGGGGAGCAGTGGCACCGCCTCGGGATGGGCCAGGCAGACGTCGTACGTCACCCGCCCTATCCGGTGAAGCCCGGAGCGCCACGCCGGCACGCCGGCCACGGCACCCGCCTCCGCATCGGCGGCCAGGCACTCCTCCACTTCGAGATAGAGCGCTTCCACCAGTCCGTCCAGGAGGGCGTTCTTGCTCGGCGCATACCGGTAGAGCGCCATCGCCTCCACCCCGAGTTCGGCGCCCAGGCGGCGCATGCTCAGCGCCGACAGCCCCTCCCGGTCCACCAACGCCAGCGCTGCGGCCAGCACACGCTCCCGGCTCAGCGGGCGATACCAGCCGCGACCGCCGGAGCGGCGCACCGGACCGGCGCCGCGCCAGCCCTCACCCCCCGCCCGACCCTGCTCCTTGGTCATGGCACCTCCAGGCGATCCGCCCCCGCGCCGCTCGTGTTGACGCCGCGCCCGTTCGATCCTAGTGTACGTATACAGTGTAAATATACGCATATAGCCCATTCCTTCAACAGGGCTGCTCGCACCGATGGGTCGAAAGGCGGACTCCATGCCCCGCATCGAGGACTACGCCCTCCTCAGTCACCTGGAGACGGCTCCGACGGTCGCCAGGGGCGGATCAGCCGACTGGCCATGTCCGCTGCGCCTCGACTCACCTGCCCGCCCGGCCGCGCGGGAGACCGAGACCGGCCCGGTGCGATTCACCGACAACTGGCGGGTGCGCGGCCCCGGGAGACAGTTCGTCCACTCCAAGATCGTGGCGTGGCGTTCCACCGCTCGATCCGTGCGCCGGCTCGGACACGGACGGTTCCCACGCCGGTACGCGGCCCCGGACACGGGCCGCCAACTCGGCAACACACCCGAGGCGTTCAGTCACATCGCCCCGGTGGAAACAGCGTTCACCCTCTCAGCGGCATCGAGGTGACGGCCATGTTCGCCAAGACATGCATGCTTCGCGCCTGCTTCTTCTGGATGCGTTCGAAGCATGAACGTGGCAGGCCGCCCTCAGGGGAGAACCCGGGAAGGGTGGTGGCGCTCGTTCCCGCTTACAAGGAAGTGGACTCTCTGGGGCACGTCCTTGAAGCGCTGAAGCGCCAGACGCACCCACCGGACCGCATAGTCGTGACTCTTGACCCGCACAAGGAGAAGCAACGAACCGGCGAACTGGAGCAAATAGGCCGGGAAGCCGGTGCCGAAGTCTGGCATTCTGTCGGCAACAAGTATAAGAAGGCCGGCAATCTCAACGGAGCGCTGGCAGAACTTCTGAAAACCCTCTCGGATGATGATGCGGTTCTGGTTCAGGATGCCGACACCTACCTCGATCCCCACTTCATCGAAGTGACGCGCAGGAAGCTGCGCCAGGGATACGCCGCTGTGGGAGGGAATTTCCGCGGACGTGCGGGCGGTGGCTTGTGCGGCGTTTTCCAGCGGAATGAGTACGCGCGATACGCGCGGGACACAGGACGCAAGAAAGGGAAGGTATTGTGCCTGACAGGCACTGCCTGCCTGTTCAAGGTGGAAGCCTTGAAGGATGTTCTGGCCTCCCGTGAGAACGGACAATTGCCTGCGGCGGACGGCGTGTACGACACCAAGGTGCTGACGGAGGACAACGAACTCACGCTCGCACTGAAGCACCGGGGTTGGCGTGTTGTCGCCCCTTCCCGAGCCACAATGACCACGGAAGTCATGCTGACGTGGGGCGACCTCGCCAAGCAGCGGCTTCGTTGGAAACGCGGAGCGCTGGAGAACCTGTTTGACTACGGTCTTACGCGCTACACGCTCGAAGGATGGGTCAGACAAGCGATCGCATTTCTGGGCGCCGCGGTATCGACAATTTACGTCGGGTCACTTCTGTGGTTTGTCATGACGGGTGCCGGCGTCAGGATCGCTCCCTTCTGGATAGCCCTTACAGCGTTCTACGCGATAGAGCGCGCGATCACCGTGAAAGCACGAGGGTGGCGTGTGGCCTTGGCGTCGATCCTGGTCATACCCGAGTGGTTCTACGACCTTTTCCTCCAGGGCGTACACATCCGCGCACTGGCAGAGGCAGCCCTCCGAAGGGAACGCAACTGGTAGGCAGCGGCGCGCGGCAGCGCCGCGGGCCCTCATGCGAATGGGCCTCCACGGGTTTCCGCCCGTGAAGGCCCATCTCACAGTCGGGACGACAGGATTTGAACCTGCGACCCCTTGACCCCCAGTCAAGTGCGCTACCAAGCTGCGCCACGTCCCGTTGCCCGTCTGACCTGGGGTTTCCCCTGGTTGGACGTGCACGGAAACAATACCGCACTCGTGCAGGTGGTCGCGCACCCGTTTCCCGCCGTCCGGGCGGTCGGCGGGACGCGGAAGCGGACGGGCGGCACGCGTCCGGTGTTCACCTGCGCGGATGAGCGTGAGAAAGGTGACCGGTTCCCGCTGTGCGAGGGGTGGAGAGGGGTGGAACCGACGAGGACACCCGCGCGCGCACGGCCTCGGCACGCGACCCCGCCGGGAGCGGATCGAGGGGTTCCCGGCGGCACGGGCAGTCGTGTGGTGCTCGCGTCGACCCGCTCAGACGGCTCGGTGGTTGTCCCGCCGGGCCGGTTCGGGCACTGCGGCGCCGGTCCGCAGCCGGGGTACGGGGCCGTCGACGCGCACCAGGTTGCGAATCGCGGGCACCGACAGCAGGGCCGTGGAGACGACCAGGGTCATGAAGCCGGCTATGAGAAGGACGTTGTCGGCGCCCAGGGCCGCGGCGGCGGGTCCCGCGAGCGCCTGGCCGACGGGCATCATCGCCAGGGAGCCCGCGACGTCGTAGGCGTGGATGCGGTTGAGGACGTCGGGCGCGACCTGCGTCTGCACGCTGGTCGCCCACATCACGCCCCACAGCGAGGTGCCCGCGCCGGCTATCAGCGCTCCCGCCGACATCGCGGCCACCCCGAGCCCCGCCCCTACGGACGCGGGGAAGCACGCGAAGGCGAAGAGGGCGAAGGAGCCGGCGCGCAGCATGCGGCGCGGCCGCAGCCGTAGGGCGACGAGCCCCCCGATGACGGTACCGGCGCCGAGGGCGGAGTTGATCAGGCCGTAGGCGCGCGGACCGTGGTGCTGCACCACCTCGGTCGCCACCAGGGGGACGGTCGGGCCCCAGATGGAGATCATGTAGACGCACCAGATGACGATGACGGCCCACATCCAGGTGCGGGATCTGAACTCCCGCCACCCTTCGGCGAGATCGGCCTTGAAGCTGCCGCTGTGCGCCTGGCTTCCGGGGGCGGCCGGGGGCAGCCGGAGCAGCAGCAGGCACAGGGCGCTCAGCGCGAAGGTGGCGGCGTGGGCCACGAAGACCCCTCCGGCGGAGGCGAACGCGACGAGCAGACCCGCCAGCGCGGGCCCGGCGAGCTGGGCGGCGGACTCGGCGATCCGTATGGCGCCGTTGGCCCCCTGTACGTCGGTGGCGAGGCGCGGCACGGTGCTGGCGACGCCGGGCTGGAAGACCGCGCCCGCCACGCCGTTGAGCGCGCCGATCACGCAGATCTGCCAGAGGATCACGTGGTCGGCGAAGAAGAGGGCCGCGGCGAGCGACTGGGTCACCAGGCGCACCAGGTCGGCGCCGATCATCAGCTTGCGGGTGCTGAACCGGTCGGCGATCACTCCCCCGAAGATCACCAGTCCGGCGAACGGCGCGGCCGACGCGGCCATGGCGAGGCCGACGGCGCCCACCCCGTACCCGTACTGCAGGAGTCCCGCGGCGAGGGCCACCGGCAGCATGGTGTCGCCGAGCCGGGCGAGGGCTCGCGCGACGAAGAACAGGGCGAAATCGCGCGACCAGACGGGCCGCGGCTGCCGGTCGGCCAGGATGTCGGGGCGGGTGGGTCCTGGGCCCGACACCGCGGATGCCTTGCTCCACCGCTCGGTTGAGCCGCCCCCGGCCACGTCGGCGCCCGCCGGGCCGCCCCCTGCCGAGCCGTCCCCCGCCGGGCCGTCCCCTGCCGAGCCGTCCCCCGCCGGGCCGTCCCCTGCCGGGCCGTCCCCTGCCGGGCCGTCCCCCGCTGCGCCCTCCCCCGGCGCGCGGTCCGGAGGCGCTCCGCACAGCGGCTCCTCGCCCGATGACGTGCCCGATGACGTCATGGTCATCCCGCCCGCACCTCTCCCCCGCCCCGCCCCCACGGCTCCCCCACGAAGCCGTCCGTACCGCTCTCCACTCCTGTTTCCGGATCATGCCACGGAGCACCGACAACGCCCGGGCCGTTTCACTCGGCGGACGGGAGCCCCAGTTCGGGGTGGGCGTCGATCAGCCGGGGCGGGGCCGCCTGGCGCCAGGAGTCGGCGAGGATGTCGCGGAGTTCGTCGTCGTCCTCCAGAGCGGAGAGCCGGGCCCGGACCCAGGCGAAGCCGGCCTCGTGGTCGGCGATCCAGAACTTCCCCGGCTCGGCCAGGACCAGTTCGTCACGCTCGACTTTCGGGCAGCGCACGGCGATGGAGGTCTCCGTCTCGGGCAGCGTGGCGAACATCTTTCCCGCCACCCGGAAGGTGGGCATGCTCCAGGCGATCTTCTCCGTCGTGTCCGGCAGAGAGAGGGCGATACGGCGTACGTCTTCGGCATCCGGCATGAGACGCACGGTAGCCAATGGCTCTGACATCGACGCGACGAAGCACGACGTCAGCGGCGGATCGGGCCGCGCCGCCCACAGATCGGGCGGCACCGCCTAAGATCGCGCGGCACCGCCCTCAGTCGGGCGGTGGCGCCCGCGGCGCCCTGACGCCCTCGGCGCCGGGTCCGAGGCCTCTCACGCTTCGATGGCGGGCGCTCCCAGTTGTTCGCGGAAGATCGTCGTCTCCCTCAGTCCGCCCTCGCGGCTTGCGTCAGGGCGTCCAGGACGGGTCGGATCAGCGGATGGTCCTCCGCGCCACGGCGTACGGCGGCGAAGACGCGGCGCGTGGGCGCGATGCCGTCGACCGGGCGGACGACCACACCCGTGAGTTCCATGCCGCGCAGCGCCGAGCGGGGCACCAGGGCGACGCCCGCGTCGGCGGAGGCGAGGGCGACGACGGCGCGGAAGTCGTCCGAGGAGTGTTCGAGACGCGGCTGGAACCCGGCGTTCTCACAGGCCAGGACGACCACGTCATGGCAGGGGTTGCCCGGGGACTGGCCGATCCAGGGGTCCTTGGCCAGCTCGGCGAGCGGCACCTCCTCGGCGTCGGCCAGGCGGTGACTGACGGGGACGACCGCGTCGAAGGGCTCGGCGTAGAGCGGGACGTGCGTGAGGCGCGGGTCGTCGGCGTCCGGGGCACCCCGGTACTCGACGGCCACCGCGATGTCCACCTGCCGGTCGAGCACCATCGGCAGGCTGGCGTCGCCCTCTGCGTCCTGGACGCGGATGCGGATGCCGGGCGCCACGACGGCGAGGCGGGCCAGAGCGGGGGCCACGACGAGGCCGATGCCGGTCGCGAAGGAGGCCACGGTGACCGTACCCGCGGAGCCAGAGCTGTACGCGGCCAACTCGGCCTCGGCGCGCTCCAGTTGAGCGAGCACGGCGTTGGTGTGGCCGAGCAGGATCTCGCCGGCGGGTGTCAGCCGTACGCCCTTGGCGCCGCGCTCGACGAGCCGGTGGCCCGTCTCCTGTTCCAGGGCGGTCAGCTGCTGCGAGACCGCCGAGGGCGTGAGATACAGCGCGGCGGCTGCCGCCGTCACCGTGCGGTGGTCGGCCACCGCACGAAGGATGTGGAGCCGCCGCGCTTCGATCATGCGACCGATTCTCTCAGGTCACACGCCCTTTTCGGCCACCTGGCCGCTGTGCGCCCTCAGCCACGAGGGCGCACTCGCCGGGGACCGTCCTCGGCCGGGAGGCACAGGCGGTGCCCACCGTCCTCGGCCGGGACGGCGCCCACGCCGTCAGGCGTCGAGTTCCGCGCGCGCCGCCACGAAGGCGTCCACGACCCGGTTCACGTCCTCGGTGGAGTGTCCCGCGGACAGCTGGACGCGGATACGGGCCTTGCCCTGCGGGACGACCGGGTAGGAGAAGCCGATCACGTACACGCCGCGCTCCAGTAGCAGCTCCGCCATGCGGCCGGCGACGGACGCGTCACCGATCATGACGGGAGCGATCGCGTGGTCGCCGGGGAGGATGTCGAAGCCCTCCGCGGTCATCCGGGAGCGGAACAGCGCGGTGTTCTCGGCGAGCCGGACGCGCAGGTCGTCGGCGGACTCCAGCAGGTCGAGGACCTTCAGGGAGGCCGCGGCGATCACCGGGGCGAGCGTGTTCGAGAAGAGGTACGGGCGGGAGCGCTGGCGCAGCAGGGCGACGATCTCGGCGCGGGCGGCGACGTAACCGCCGGAGGCACCGCCGAGGGCCTTGCCGAGGGTGCCGGTGATGATGTCGACGCGGTCCATGACACCGTGCAGCTCGGGGGTGCCGCGGCCGCCGGGGCCGACGAAGCCCACGGCGTGCGAGTCGTCGACCATGACCATCGCGTCGTAGCGGTCGGCGAGGTCGCAGATCTCCTTCAGCGGAGCGACATAGCCGTCCATCGAGAAGACGCCGTCGGTGACGATCAGGCGGCGGCGCGCGTCGGAGGCCTCTTTGAGCTGGGCCTCCAGATCGGCCATGTCGCGGTTGGCGTACCGGAAGCGGCGCGCCTTGGACAGCCGGATGCCGTCGATGATCGAGGCATGGTTGAGGGCGTCGGAGATGACCGCGTCCTCGGCGCCGAGCAGGGTCTCGAAGACTCCGCCGTTGGCGTCGAAGCAGGAGGAGTAGAGGATCGTGTCCTCCTGGCCGAGGAACGCGGACAGCCGCGCCTCCAGCTCCTTGTGCACCTCCTGCGTACCGCAGATGAAGCGCACGGAGGCCATGCCGTAGCCCCAGCGGTCGAGCGCTTCGTGGGCGGCGGCGACGACCTCGGGGTGGTCGGCCAGACCGAGGTAGTTGTTGGCACAGAAGTTGAGGACCTCACCGGGGCGGCCGCCCGCGGTGACGCTCACGGTCGCGGACTGCGGGGTGCCGATGACCCGCTCGGGCTTGTGCAGCCCGGCGGCGCGGATCTCTTCGAGGGTGGTGCGGAGGTCGTCACGAACGGAGTCGAACATCATCAGTTCCTTAGAGTCCTCAGAGAGTCCAGTCGAGAATGACCTTGCCGCCGCGCCCGCCGGCCGCGTCGTCGAACGCTGCCTCGTAGTCGCGGAATCCGTACCGGCCGGTGATCACCGGGGAGAGGTCGAGGCCGCCCTCCAGGAGGACCGACATCGCGTACCACGTCTCGAACATCTCGCGGCCGTAGATGCCCTTGATCGTGATCATGGAAGTGACGATCCGGGACCAGTCGACCGGGAACTCCTGCGACGGCAGGCCCAGCATCGCGATCCGTCCGCCGTGCGTCATGTTGGCGATCATCTCGCGCATGGCCTCGGGGCGGCCGGACATCTCCAGGCCGATGTCGAAGCCCTCGCGCAGGCCGAGCGTGCGCTGCCCGTCGGCGATCGTCGAGGCGCCGACGTTGAGGGCGAGGCTGACGCCGATCTTGCGGGCCAGTTCCAGGCGGTCCTCGCTGACGTCGGTGATGACGACGTTGCGGGCGCCCGCGTGGCGCGCCACCGCCGCGGCCATCAGGCCGATCGGACCGGCGCCGGTGATCAGGACGTCCTCGCCGACGAGCGGGAAGGACAGCGCGGTGTGCACGGCGTTGCCGAACGGGTCGAAGATCGCGGCGACGTCGAGGTCGACCGGGACGCGGTGCACCCACACGTTCTGGGCGGGCAGCACGACGTACTCGGCAAACGCGCCGTCGCGGCCGACGCCGAGGCCGACGGTGGCACGGCAGAGGTGGCGGCGCCCGGCGAGGCAGTTGCGGCACTTGCCGCAGACCAGGTGGCCTTCGCCGCTGACCCGGTCGCCGATGTTGATGTCGGCGACGTCGCGGCCGGTCTCGACGACCTCGCCGACGAACTCGTGCCCGAGGACGAGCGGCGTGCTGATCGCCTGCTGCGCCCAGCCGTCCCAGTTGCGGATGTGCAGGTCGGTGCCGCAGATCCCGGTCCTGAGAACCTTGATCAGTACGTCACCGGGGCCGGCCTGCGGCTCCGGAACGTCCGTGAGCCAGAGTCCGGGCTCCGCCTTCTCCTTGACCAGCGCCTTCACTCGACGGCTCCTGTGCGTGAGGTCCCGGGAACGGGCACGCCGAGGGAGGCCCGCACCGGGGAGAGGGGTGAATTCACCCAGAAATCTGCCGTACGACGGTGCCCCGGGTCCATCGAGGATTTCTTAAGCGCGGCCCCAGCTTTCCTTCACACCCCAGTTCTCCCTAGCCCTGCCCGGGGTCGGATGTCGGCCCGCCGGAGTGGCCCAAGAGGGGGACTCCGGTAGCGGAGGTGGCTATGTGGCCGCCGCGTCGCGGCACGTCGTCAGAACCCCTGGACGCCCTCCCGCCGTTCGAGCTGTCCGACCAGCTCGGCCGCCATCGACTTGATGGTCTCCAGGCCCGCTCTTCCCCACGGCCGCGGCTCGATGTCCACGACACAGATCGTGCCGAGGGCGATGCCGGTGCGGTCGATCAGCGGGGCGCCGAGGTAGGAGCGGACGCCGATCTCGTCCACGACCGGATTCCCGGCGAACCGCGGGTAGTCGCAGACGTCCTCCAGGACGAGTGCCTTGCGGCGTACCACCACATGGGGGCAGAAGCCGTGGTCCCTGGCCATGTAGCGGCCCACTTCGGGTTCGCTCCCGTCCGCCTTCGCGGCGAGGTCGGCGCCCTTGCCACCGCCGTCCGGAGTGTGCAGACCCGCGAAGAACTGCCGCTCCTCGTCGATGAAGTTGACCATCGAGTACGGCGCCCCGGCGACCTCCGAGAGGCGGTCCGCGAAGGCGTCGAAGGCGGGCTCGGCGCGCTCTCCCAACCCCAGCCGGCGCAGCCGTCTCACGCGGGCCGGGGCGTCCTTGTCCTCCGGCGTGAGGAGCAGACGACCGGCCGGTCGCGGCGGGTCATAGCTCATGTGCGGGCTCCGTGGCTCGGGGAGGGGGCCGGTGCGTGGGCGAGGAGGTGACGGACCAGCGTGAGCAGGGTCTGCACCCCCGAGCTGGAGATCCGGGCGTCGCAGCACACGACGGGGATCTCGGGGTCGAGATCGATGGCCGCGCGCACCTCGGCCGGGTCGTAGCGGTACGAGCCGTCGAACTCGTTGACCGCGACGATGAACCCGAGACCGCGCTGCTCGAAGAAGTCGACGGCCGCGAAGCAGTCCTCCAGACGGCGGGTGTCGGCGAGGATCACCGCGCCGAGCGCGCCCTCGGAGAGCTCGTCCCACATGAACCAGAACCGCTCCTGCCCGGGTGTGCCGAACAGATAGAGCACATGTTCCGGGTCGAGGGTTATGCGGCCGAAGTCCATCGCGACGGTCGTCTCGACCTTGTTCTCGATGCCGTCGAGCCGGTCGGTCGCCGCGCTGACCGTGGTCAGCAGCTCCTCCGTACTGAGCGGCGCGATCTCGCTCACCGCGCCGACGAAGGTTGTCTTGCCTGCCCCGAACCCGCCCGCGACCAAGATCTTCAGTGCGGTGGGGAACAGGTCAGAGGTGTCGTCGTAATCCATCGAGCACTGCCTCCAGAAGAGACCGGTCAGTGGGGTTGTGGTGGAACTCCGGGGGCTTCGTGGTGAGCGCCCCGCAGTCGACGAGGTCGGACAGCAGCACCTTGGTGACCGCCGCCGGCAGTTTCAGATGGGCGGCGATCTCCGCGACCGAGACCGGTGCCCGGCAGTGTTCGAGTGCCTGGCTGTGCTCGGGGCCGAGGTAGCCGAGGGGCATGGCTCCGGTGGACATGACCTGGGAAAGGAGGTCGAGCGCGGTCGTCGGCCGGGTCCGGCCGTTGCTGACGGTGTAGGGGCGCACCAGGCGCCCTGCCGCGTCATCGAGCCAGGGCCCGTCGCCGGCCGCGGCCGCGCTCAAGGCCTCATCGCCGGGGGTTCCGCGGCATGCTGCCGGGGCGCGGTGACCAGATAGGGCCGGACGCTCTTGACCAGCATCGCCATCTCGTAGCCGAGCACGGCGGCGTCGGCCTCGCGGCCCGCGAGCACGGCGAGACAGGTCCCCGAGCCCGCCGTGGACACGAACAGCAGGGTCGAGGCGAGTTCGACCACGACCTGGCGTACGTCGCCGCCGTCCCCGAAGCGCACGCCCGCGCTGCGCCCGAGGGAGTAGAGGCCGGAGGCCAGCGCCGCCATGTGGTCGGCGCTGTCGGGGTCGAGGCCGTGGACCGACTTCACGAGCCCGTCACAGGAGAGCAGCACCGCGCTCGTGGTGTGCGGTACGCGCTGGACGAGGCCGCTCATCAGCCAGTCGAGATCGGATACGTGGCCGGTCGGCGCATCGCTCGCCATGGGGGATCGACTCCTTGAGGTACGAAGGTCCGCGGGAGCGGTGGGGGTCGGTGTGGGGGTAGGTGTGGGGGTGGTCATCCGGCCGGTGCGCTCCCGTCGTGCCGGGTGGTGCGGTCGTGTCCGGACGCGGTGTCCCGCGCCCGGTGCGGCCCCTGCGCGTGCGTCGTGCGGGTCTCGCCCGGGTACCCCGTCGGTGTTCCGTGCGTCAGGGGTACGTCCATGGGGTCGCCGCCGCCGAGAGGGGCGCCCGTGGACGACTCCCCGTGCACCTGGGCCACACCGTCCAGGCGCGGCGATTCCCTGCGCGACACTTCGCGGCGCGGCAATTCCCAGAGGGGTGCTTCCAGGTGAGGTCGCTCCGGGCGGGCTCGGTCCGGGAACGACGCCGGGGCGGTCAACGCATCCGTCGGCGACGGCCCCTGAGACGAATCCAGCTCCTGCCGGCCCGCCGTCTCCGCGTGGGCGGCCTCCGCGAGCCCGATCCCGCGCTGGAACGCCGCCATGAGACCCGGGTCGTGCCCGACGACGTACTCCGTGTCCGGTCGGGCGACGGGTCCTTCCCGCAGTTGGGGAACGATGTGCTCCTGGGCACGCCGCTTGGGCAGGTGGGGCCTGCCCATGGTGCCGCGCACGGCGCCGGACCGTGGTGTGGGCGGCATGGCGGCGTTCTCGGTGACGGCGAGCCGGTCCTCGGGGCGGATGCCGGGTACCGCCTCCGCCGGATTGGGCCGTTCCCCGTGGGCGCCGCGCACGGGGAGCGGGGCGGGGCCGCCGCGACCGGCGACGGGCGCGCCCGGCACGAGACGCGGCGGTGCCTGTTCCCCCTGCGCCGGCTCGCGCTGCGACTGCCGTGGCACGGGGACGACCACGCGGCTGCCGGGGGCGACCGGAATCTGCGCCGGTGCGGACTGTGTGGGCCCGGGGCCCAGGGACGGCCGCCCCCCGCTCGTCTCGTGCGGCGGCCCCTGTGTCACGCCTCCGTCCCCGAGGACACCCGGCGTCGAGCCCAACAGCCCCTGCGGGACCACGAGTACGGCCTGGACTCCGCCGTAGATGTTGCTCTGGAGCCGTACGTGGATGCCGTGCCGGCGGGCGAGCTGCGAGACCACGAAGAGACCGATGCGCCCGTCCTGGAGCAGGTGGGCGACATTGACCTGGTCGGGGTCGGTGAGCAGGGCGTTCATCTTGTTCTGTTCGCCGGGCTGCATGCCGAGCCCGCGGTCCTCCACCTCGATGGCCAGTCCCGCGGTGACGAGATTGACCCGCAGCAGCACTTGGGTGTGCGGGGCGGAGAACACCGTGGCGTTCTCGACGAGTTCGGCGAGCAGGTGGATGACGTCGGCGACCGCGTGGCCGCGCAGGGTGCCGTCGATCGGGGGCACCAGCTTGACCCGCGAGTACTGCTCGACCTCGGCGATCGAGGAGCGCAGCACCTCGGTCATGGAGACGGGGTTGCTCCACTGACGGCGCGAGACGGCGCCGCCGAGCACGGCCAGGTTCTCGGCGTGGCGTCTGATGCGGGTGGCGAGGTGGTCGACGTGGAAGAGCCCCTTGAGGAGGTCCGGGTCCTCGATCTCGTTCTCCAACTCGTCGAGGATGGAGATCTCGCGGTGCACGAGGGACTGCAGGCGCCGGGCCAGATTGACGAAGACCTCGACCTTCTGTTCGCTGCCCGCGTGGCTGGAGAGCTGCGAGGCCTGCACGACGGCCGCGACGGCGCCGTCATGGGCGCGGGACATGTCGGCGGCGAGCAGGTCGAAGTCGTCGGCGTCGGCGGGAAGTCTGCGGCGCGACGTGCGCGTGGGCGGGTTCTCGCCGCGGCGCAGACCCTCGACGACGGCACGCAGATCGGCCTCGGTCTGGGTGCTGGCGCGGCGCAGTGCGCCTATGCGTTCCCGTACGGACGTGGCGGCGCGGTCGGCGGCCACGGCGGCGATCAGGATGCCGGCCAGGGCCACGCCCACCGCTCCGGCGAGGACGGCCCACAGGATCGGGCCGGGCCGGGCGCCGGTGGAGCGGACGGTGAACAGTACGGCGGCGCACGCGCTGAGGGCCACCGCGGTCGGCGGCAGGACCGCGAGCCGCAGCAGTTGGGGCCGCAGCTGTGTCTCGGGCAGCGAGGGGGTGGCACGGGCGACCGGTCGTCCGTGCCGCCCGCCCTCACGGCGGTCTGCGCGTGCGGCCGGTGCGCGAAGGTGTGACATCGGCGTCCTCGTACTGGATGCGTCGGGGGCACGGGGCTCCCGCGGGTCTGCGCGACTCGGGCATGTGCCATCGCGATGCCGGTCGAGAGAGCCGAAAAATTCGGCCCTGCGTCGCCCGACGGCAACTGACAGTAGTCGCCAACGCATCATGTGCGGTGGGCTGTTGACAAACTCTCCCGGTCAGCATCCCGCTCTGGTATGAGGCGTCGCACGGCTGACCGATAAGGCCGTCGGACACACGTTCACACCGGACCTGGATCCGATCGGAGCTGGTCAGAAGTGGTCACAACCAAACGGCGAGGGCCGAGGAGCGTTTCGCTCCTCGGCCCTCGCCGCAGATCGGGTGATCAGCCCGCAGGTACCGTTTCCGGCTCTCCGGTGCCCTCCGCCGAGCCGTCCGCGACGTCACCCGGTGTGTCGGCGACGGTCTCCTCGACGACGGGCCAGCCGTCCTTCGGCGCACGGGCCACACCACGCCACCACGGCTCGGCGGGGACGGTCTCGGCCGTCGGCTCGAAGGGCTCGCCGGGACGCGGCAGCGCGACGCGCGCTCCGACCGCGCGGGCGGCCGCCACCGTGCCCTCCCCCGGGTCGGCCCAGGCGTGGGTGGAGAGGTTGAACGTCGCCCAGTGGATCGGGAGCATCACTCCGGAGGGCTGCCCGCCCTGGAGATCGAGGTGGGAGCGCATCCCCTCCTCGGGCGTCATGTGGATGTCGGGCCAGAACTCGCTGTACGCGCCGATCTGGATCATCGTGGCGTCGAACGGACCGTGGGCGGCGCCGATGTCCTTGAAGCCGTCGAAATAGCCGGTGTCACCGCTGTGGTAGATCCGGTGCGTGTCCCCTTCGGCGACCCAGGAGGCCCAGAGGGTGTGCTGCGTGTTGCGCAGGCCGCGCCCACAGAAATGGCGCGCCGGTGTCGCCGTCAGGGTGATCCCGCCGACCTTGGTCGACTCGTTCCAGTCCAGCTCGCGCACGCGGTCCACCGAGACGCCCCAGTGCTCCAGGTGGGCCCCGACGCCGAGCGGCACCGCGAACACCGTGTCCGTGTCGGCCAGCGCCTTGATCGTGGGCATGTCGAGGTGGTCGTAGTGGTCGTGTGAGATCACCACGACGTCGACCGGGCCGAGCGCGGCCAGCGGCAGAGGCACCGGGTGCAGCCGCTTGGGGCCGGCGAAGGCGAACGGAGAACAGCGCTCGCCCCACACCGGGTCGAACAGCACGCGGTGGCCGTCGATCTCGGCGAGGACGCTGGAGTGCCCCATCCATGTGAGCCGCAGCCCGGACACGGCGGGCCTGGCCAGGTCGGCGAGCGTCGTCGCGTGAACCGGCACCGTGCCGGTCGGGGAGCGGTGGGCGCGCTCCTCACTGCGGAAGTAGACCTTCGCGAAATCCACCATCGAGCCGTCGGGGCGGGTGCGGGCACGCTCCGGGTTCTGGAAGACACCGTCCGCGAAGTTCGGCGAATTACGGATGCGCTCCATCCGCGCACCCCCCGGATCCGCGCCGAAGGCGGCGGGCCGCAGCGCGCGGAGCCCGGAGCTCAAGGTACGGAAACCGGTCACGGATACCTCCACAAGGAGTCGGTCAGGCTTTCATTATGGTCGTCGCCTCTGACAGCGCCGGGTCGCCCCGGTCACAGCACGACGTCCGTGGCCCTGGGTCTGTATCTGCTCAACCCCGCCACGCACGCACTTTCTTCCGGGTTAGACGAACGTTCTCGGCGCCACCGCTCCCACGGGGGCGTCGGCAGGCCGTCACCGTACGACCACGTCCGGGTACGGCCCGGGTCCACCGAGCGGACCCGCACCGCTCAGCACCGTCGCGCGGGCGCATCCCCGGCATCTCCCGCTGATGGTCGATCCAGTGCGTTGACACGGCCCGGCGCATGTTCCGATACTGACTCGTGATTCAGTAACCTGGTCATCGTCCCCGTGGCCCGCGGGCCACGCCGGCCCGTCCGCCCCTGGAGGCACCGTGTCCGACCTCCCCGCCGAACCGGACCCGCTCGGCCGCCAGGCTCCGTACCGGGACGAGTGGTCGATGCGCGACGCCGAGCCGTCGGAGACCGAGAGCGCCTCGGGCGTCGTGCGGCGCGTCATCGCCCGGAGCCGGTGATGGGCGAGGCCCTCACCGGCGGCGAGGCCCTCGTCCGCGCCCTGTCCGGCCACGCCGTGACCCGGGTCTTCGGCATCCCCGGCACACACAACCTGGAGATCTACCGGCACCTGTCCGCGTACGGGATCCAGCACGTCCTGACGCGCCACGAACAGGGGGCCGGCTACGCCGCCGACGGCTACGCGCGCGTGACCCACAGCCCTGGTGTCGTGATCACGACGACGGGCCCCGCCCTGCTGAACGCGGCGGCAGCCGTCGGCCAGGCGTACTCGGACAGCGTGCCGCTGCTCGTCGTCTCACCCGGGATGCCGCTGCGCCACCCCCGGCTCGCCACCGGTCTGCTGCACGAGACGCGCAGCCAGACGGAGGCCCTGCGGGGCGTCGCCGCGTTCAGTCACCGCGTGTCCTCGGTCGCGGAGATCGACGCGGCGGTGGCGCGCGCCTTCACGCTGTTCCGCACCCGTCGGCCGCGCCCCGCGCACATCGAGATCCCCCTCGATCTGCTGGAGGCCGCCGAGGAGACCGGCCCCGTCCGCCTCGCTCCCCCTGCCGTTCCCCTCGCCCCGGCCGCGGCGGCCGTCGAGCGGGCCGCCGAAGCCCTGCTCGCGGCACGCCGTCCGGCGCTCGTTCTCGGCGGCGGGGCACGCGGCGCGGCCGTCCCGGGCCTCGCCCTCGCCGAGGAGCTGGGCGCCCCCGTCCTCACCACGGCCAACGGCAAGGGGATCATCCCCGAGACCCACCCGCTGTCCGTCGGCGTCTCCCTCCACAGCCCCACCATCCAGAACTGGCTCGCGGAACGCGACGCCGTGCTCGCCGTCGGCACCGAGCTCGCCGAGTCCGACCTGTGGTCCGTGTCGCCCGCCCTGAACGGCACGCTGATCCGCGTGGACCTGGACCCGGACCAGATGTACGCGGGCCTCCCCGCGGACATCGCCGTCGTCGGCGACGCACGGCTCTGCCTGACGGCCCTGCTCGACGCCGTCGGGGGGCCCGGCGGTGTACGGCGCCACGCGCGCGTGACGGACGAGGACCCCGTCCGGCGGTCCGGTGCCCTGCGGGCCGCGCGGAACGCCGAGACCGCCGGGCGCGACGCCCGCTGGATCCCGTACCTGCGGGCCGTCCGTTCCGTCCTCGCCGACGACGCCGTGATCACCTCGGACAGCGCCCAGTGCTGCTACTACGGAGCGCTCCCGCATCTCCCGCTGGGCCCCGAGGGCCGCTATCTTCACCCGACCGGCTTCGGCACGCTCGGCTACGCGCTGCCCGCGGCGATCGGTGCCAAGACGGCGTGCCCCGACCGTCAGGTGGTGGCGCTCAGCGGGGACGGCGGCCTCCAGTTCACGGTGCAGGAACTGGCGACCGCGGCACAGCTCCACCTCCCGCTGCCCGTCGTGGTGTTCGACAACGGCGGCTACGGGGAGATCCGCGACGAGATGGCCGCCCGGGGTGACGCGCCCACGGCTGTCGACCTCGCACCGGTCGACCTGCCCGCCCTGGCCCGCGCCTACGGAGGACAGGGCACGCACGCGTACGGTCCGGACGAGCTGACCGCCGCGCTCACCGAGGCACTGCGCACCCCCGGCCCCACCCTGATCGCCATCCCCGAGGAGACCCGATGACCGCCCCCCTGATGACGCTCACCTGGACGGACCATGTCACCGGCCGTCCGGGCTACCTCGTCGTCGACCGGCTCGTGCGCGGCGTCTCCAGCGGCGGTCTGCGGATGCGGCCCGGCTGCACGCTGGAGGAGGTCGCCGGGCTCGCCCGTGGCATGACCATGAAGGAGGCCCTGCACTACAACCCCGAGGGCCGGTACATCCCGCTGGGCGGCGCCAAGGGCGGCATCGACTGCGATCCCCAGGACCCGGCGGCGTACGGCCTGCTGGTGCGCTATCTGCGCGCCATGCGCCCGTACATCGAGGCTTTCTGGACCACCGGCGAGGATCTCGGGCTCACCCAGGACCTGGTCGACCGGGCCGCCGAGGAGGCCGGGCTCGTCTCCTCCATCCAGGCCGTCTACCCGCTGCTCGACGACGAGGCGGCGGCCCGGAGACGGCTCTCGGACGCCTTCGCGGTCGAGGTGGACGGCATCGGCCTCGACGAACTGGTCGGCGGCTGCGGTGTCGCCGAGTCGGTGCTCGCGGCCCTGGACCGGGCCGGAGTGGAGTACGCGGGTACGCGCGTCGCCGTGCAGGGGCTCGGCACGATGGGCGGGGCCACGGCGCGCTTCCTCGCGCGCGCGAGGCTCAAGGTCGTGGCCGTCGCCGACGTCAAGGGAACGATCGCGAACCCGGACGGCCTCGACGTCGACGCGCTGCTCGCGGCACGGGACGCGTACGGGACGGTCGACCGCGCGGTGCTGCGCCGCGAGGACCGTGAGCTGCCGGGTGACGCCTGGCTGTCCGCCGACGCCGAGGTCCTGGTGCCCGCCGCGGTGTCGTACGCGATCGACACGGCGAACCAGCGGGGGATCAGGGCCCGTTGGATCGTCGAGGCGGCCAACATGCCCGTCCTGGCGGACGCGGAGCGGCTGCTCGCCGAGCGCGGGGTCGTCGTCCTGCCGGACGTGGTGGTCAACTCCGGTACGAACGCCTGGTGGTGGTGGACGCTGTTCGGCGACATCGGCGCCGACGCGGACGAGGCGTTCGCCCACACCCGGCGCTCCATGCGCGCCCTGATCGACCGGACACTCGCGCGCGCGGAGGCCGACGGCACGACGCCGCGGGAGGCCGCCCACGCCATCGTCACCGACCGGCTGCCGGTCATCGCGGAACGGTTCGGCTGGTACGCCTGACCGACGCGGAAACCCTGACCGCCCCGCACCACGAACACGTCGGGCCGGAGGGCGACCCGCCGCCCCGGCCGGACGGGGAGTCCGTGCCGACGAGGGCGATTCCCTGGCGGGAATTGAGGCGCGGGCCGCGGCGAAGCAGAGTCGGTGGCATCAGAAGAACCCGCGTGGAAGCACACACCGACCCGCACGAGGAGCACCATGTCCGCCATCGACGCGCAGGACCTGATCGAACGCTACATAGGCGTCTGGAACCAACCCGACCCCGAGATCCGCCGCGAGACCGTGCAGGAGCTGTGGGCGCCGGACGGTGTGCATGTCCTGCGCCCCCCGCAGGAGATGCACGACACGGCGGTGTCCCTCGGCTTCGGTACCGCCGCCCTGGAGGCCCGGGGCCACGACGAGCTGCACGCGCGCGTGACGCGTGCCTACGAGGAGTTCGTGGCCCCCGGGACGTACGTCTTCAGGATCCAGGAGTCCGCTCGCCGGCTCAGTGACGTGATCACGTTCCGCTGGGAGTCCTTCCACACCGGGGACGGGCAGGTCACGGGCGGCGGACTGGAGTTCCTCGTCCTGGACGAGGACGGTCGCATCAGGGCCGACTACCAGTTCGTCGACTGACGGCGACCGACGGCGACCGGCGACCGGCGACCTGAGTCGAGCCGAGCCGGCCCGAGCGGACCGAGGAGGCCGGGTCGGCCCGTCTCCCGAGGAGCGGGCGACGGCGCCGAGGGAGGCGTCAACTCCTCGCGGGCCGCTCCCCTGAGGGCTGTGTAGGGTTGCCGCGTGGCCAGAGTGCGGTTGAGCGTGGCGGAGCGGCGTGAGGAGTTGCTGCGGGCCGCCGTCGAACAGATCGAGGCGCGGGGCGTGGCGGCGGTACGGATCGCCGACGTGGCCTCGTCCCTCGGCGTGAGCAACGCGCTGGTTCTGTACCACTTCTCGACCAAGGAGAAGCTGGTCGCCGCCGCGTTCACCTACGCGGCCGAGGACGACCTCACCCATCTCCGCAAGCTGCTCGGCCGCCGTACGACGGCACTGCGCCGCCTTCGGACCGCCGTGCGCTGGTACGCCCCGACGGGCCAGGCGAAGGGCTGGCGCCTGTGGATCGAGGGCTGGGCGGCCGCTCTGCGTGAGCCCGCGCTGCGCGAGGTCACGGGCGATCTCGACCGGCAGTGGAAGGCCGCGATCACCGAGGTGATCGCGGAGGGCGTGGCCGCGGGCGAGTTCGTCTGCCCGGACCCCACGAGTGCGGCCCTCAGACTCACGGCGCTGCTCGACGGGCTGGCGGTCCAGATGACGGCGTACCCGGGAGCCGTGTCACGGGCGCGGACCCAGGAGTGGGCGGACGAGGCCCTCGCCCGCGAACTGGGCCTCGAACGCAAGGCGTTGATGGCAGCGGTGCGCTAGGGCCTGTCCGGCGGATCATGCCGGAGACGCGGGGCCTGGCACGCCCTCCCCCAAGCTCTTCGAGCAGGGGGGACCCCCAGCGGCGTTGTCGTCGGTTGCCGATGCTCCGCCTCGACGCCCTCCTCCGCCTTGCAGTTGCACGCACCAGGCCCCGCTCACGTGCGCTGATCAGGCGCCGCAGGTCTCCTCCGACTTGATCCGCCGGACAGGCCCTAGCACGCGTGCGGCGGCCCGGTGCCCCCGCCCCGCGCTCTCCGTCGGCTTCGTCGGCTCAGTCGAGTTCGTACACCGCCGTGAGGATGATCGTGTCCCGGATCTCGCCGGGAGCGATCGGTACCCCCGATCCGCCCTGGTCGAAGGCGGCCGCGGTGACCGGTACCGGGCGGGACGCGCCGCTGCCGCCCTCCGTGAGGGAGGCCAGCCGCCCCAGCCGGTGACCACCGAGCCGGGCGTACTGGAGGGCCTTGGTGTTCGCTTCCTGGTAGGCGGCCTCGCGGGCCCGGGCGTGCAGCGGGGCGGGGTCGGCGATGTCGAAGGCGACGGAGTGGATGCGGCCCGCGTTGCCGGTCGCGTCCGTGACGGCCTGCAGGACGGCGCCCGTGGTGCCGATGTCACGCACCTTGAGCGAGAACGACTGCGTGGCCTCGTAGCCGGTCAGTTCGGAGACGCCCTTCTTGTCCGCGTAGACCGGGGAGAGCGAGAGCGTCTCGGTGTGGATGTCCCGTTCCTCGATCCCCTGGGCGCGCACGGCGTCGAGCAGGGCGTTGGACGCGGTGCTCTGCGCGGCGAGGGCCTGCTTCGAGGTCTTGGCGGTGACGGCGACCCCCGCGCCGATGAGTGCGAGATCCGGCGCGGCGGTGGCACTGCCCTAGCGGGTGACGGTGACCGTCGAAAGGAGGGGCTCGGCATCGGAGTCGGCGCGGGCCGGCATGACGTGCGCCGACACGGAGGGCGCCTGCGCAAGGCCGAGGGCGAGGAGCGTCACGGCGAGGACGGTGGACGCCCGGAGGGAAACGGCGCGTACGGCGGACGTACCCCTGGACCGTGATCGAGCTGCGGACGTACGCGGGGACGTCACGCCCTCGGTCGGCGTGCGGTGTGAACCGGCTGGTGCGGTGGACGAGTAGTGGGCGGGCATACGGAGTCTCCTTCGGGGCCCGCCCGTCGGGACGCCGGGGCGGTTCGCGGCCATCCCAGCACCACCGGCCGTGCCCCGCCCCGCGCCACTCCCGCGCTGTCACCTCACCGGTCGAGCCGGGCCCGCCCCGGACGCCCGCGCCCGGCCGTCCGGGCCGGCCCGGACCCGCACGGCCCGGGGCGCCCACGTCCGGGGGGCTCCCGTCTCAGGCCACCGACTCGATGCGCATCTTGATGTCGTCCGGTGACAGGGTCCCCTTGGCCGCCACATGGTCGCCCGAGGACTCACCGCGCAGCCGCCGTCCGATCCACGGGACCAGATACTCGCGCGCCCACTGGATGTTGTCGCGCCGCATCTCGAGCGTGCCGCGCGGAGGCAGGGGAGGCCAGGGCTGGTCCGGGTCGGCGGGCACATCGAGGCCGAGTACCTGTCCGGCACGGAGCGCCACCCGGGTGTGGCCCTCGGGCGAGAGGTGCAGGCGGTCGCCGTCCCAGGCGCGGCGGTCCTGGACCGTCTTCAGGGACCAGAGGTCGAGGACGGGACAGCCGTAGCGGTCCGCGATGGCCCGCACATGTCCGTTGTACGTGGCGATCTTGCCGCGCAGATGCTTGAGTACGGGGACGCCACGGGTGTCGAAGCCGGTGGTCACCAGGACGGTGCCGACGGCGGAGGTGAGGTCGGCGATCGCGCGCTCGAAGCGCTCCGCGACCTCGTCGGGGTCGGTACCGGGCCGGATGATGTCGTTGCCGCCCGCGCAGAACGAGACCAGGTCCGGGCCGAGTTCCTTGGCCCGCAGGAGCTGGGACTCGACGATCTGGTCGAGCAGTTTGCCGCGCACGGCGAGATTGGTGTAGTTGAAGTCGCCCTCGGGTCGCCGGTCCGCGAGAAGGACCGCGAAGCGGTCGGCCCAGCCGACGAAGGCCCCGTCGGGCCCAGGGTCGCCTACGCCCTCGGTGAAGCTGTCCCCCACCGCCACGTACGACCCGATCACTGATCTGTTGTCACTCTTCGAATCGTCTGCCACATCGACCCATGATTCACCTTTCGATGTGAGCTACGCGACCGTAAGGAAGGGTTGACGGGCGGTGAGATAAGCCACTCGCCAAGTATTGGTCAACTCTGAAATAAAGCTCGGATCACGGATGTTGACGGAGCCGCGACGCATCGGCCGGGGAACACCGCCGAAATCGCTCCGCAGCGGTCGCGCGCCTTGGACGGGAAACACCGAAGGCCGGACCCCGGGGATCGTGGGGTCCGGCCTTCGGGGGCGTTCGCCCTGCCGTCAGGAGCAGGGCAAGCGACGGAGTGGGGCAGGGCGTCAGCCGACGGCGACACCGTGCGAGCGCAGGTACGCGACCGGGTCGACGTCCGAGCCGTAGTCCGGGGTGGTGCGGATCTCGAAGTGCAGGTGCGGTCCGGTGACGTTGCCCGTCGCGCCGGAAAGGCCGATCTGCTGGCCCTCGGTCACGGTCTGCCCCGCCGAGACGGACAGGGAGGACATGTGGGCGTACTGGGAGTACCGGCCGTCGGCGTGCTGGATGACGACCTGGTTGCCGTAGGCGCCGCCCCAGCCCGCGGAGACGACGGTGCCCGCGGCGATGGACTTGATCGTGGTGCCGGTCGGGACCACGAAGTCCACGCCCGTGTGGTAGCCGCTGGACCACATGCTGCCCGCCACCTTGTAGCTGGTTCCGACGGTGGCGCCCTCGACCGGCAGCGTGTAGCCGGAACTGCTGCTGGCGGACGCGGTGTTGGAGGCGGCCGCATTGGAGGCCGTGGCCGCCTTGCCGGCCTTCGCCGCCGGGGTCGTCGTCCGGGTGGACGAGTGGGTGGCGGCGGCCTTCTTGCCGAGCGACAGCTTCAGACCGGGGTGGATCAGCGACGGGTCGCTGCCGATGGCGGAGCGGTTGTCGGAGTAGATCTTCTTCCAGCCGCCGCGGACGTTGTGCTCGTCGGCGATCTTCGAGAGATAGTCGCCGGACCTCACCGCGTACGTCTTCGTGGCGGCGGTCTTCTTCGCGGCGACGGGAGCGGCGGTCGCGGCCTTCTCGACATGCTGCGTGACGGCGGTGGCCGGGGTCGCGGCGTGGGCGCCCGTGGCTCCCATCAGAGGCAGCGCGAGTGCGGCGCCGCCGGTTCCGGCCACGGCGATCGAGCGGGTGAAACGCAGGGACTTGGGACGGCGGTGCTTACCCTTCGCGGGCATGACGAATTCCTCTCCGGCGCCTGCGGGGTGAGCTGTCGGGTGCGGGCTGGAGATGCCCGGCCACGGTGCTGCGTGGCTGTACCCCTAGCCTGTTCCGGAGACCGGACCAGGCACGGAACCTGTGGGTCCCCCGCTCCTGCCGTGTACGGGTGAGTGTGCGGATTCCGGGCGGCGGCAGGATTGGGCGTCCGTCCGGATTGAGGCAGAACGTAAGCGAGATGAGAGCGCGTCGACAACTATGTGCGATTTCTGTGCGCTTGCCTTTCTTGATCCATGCGGAAATCGCCGTCACCCTCCGTGGAATGACGATCTTTCCGGACTCTCAACCCTCCCTGAAATGCGGGCGGGTTGAGAAAGGGGCGCGGCAACGCATCGTCACGAATATGACGCTCCTCACGCGACTCGGCCCAGGGTGCTTCATTCCAGGGCCAGTTGTAACGAAGGCGCCAATTCGGACAGAACAGCCAGATGCGACGCGAGCGGATATCCGTCACATCCGGATCTCCGCATGGATCGGCACATAAATCGGCACACGCGTCGGTACGCACGTCGGCACGTCGCAATGCCGCATCCCGGTGCAATTCACCCCATCGATCCGGCGCGGCCGGAGAGGGCGGCCGAAGAGAGCGGCCGACTCTTCATCAAATTCGAACACGTGTACCCATAAAATGGGAACATCATCAACGGCGTCCCGTCCCGGCGGCGGTGCCTGTGGACAACTCATTGCCTCAGGAACCCATGTCGTATCGTCGAGAGCGCGAGCCGAAGACAACTGCCGACGAATGACGCCGAGTCCAGCCCGGCGGCGCCGACGGCCGAATGGGAGGAGCCCCCGTGACGCAGCAGGTCCCGTCCACCGAGCCGGAGCTCGGCGGAGTGCGCAACTTCCGCGACGTGGGCGGACTGCCCACCGCGGACGGCCGACGAGTGCGCTACGGGCACCTGTTCCGCAGCGGCCACCTCGCGCACGCCACGGAGGAGGACGCCGCGTTCCTCGCCTCCCTGGGGCTCCACACGATCTTCGACTTCCGCAACGCCGCGGATCAGAAGCTGGAGGGCCCGGACATCGAGCTGCCGGGCGTGCGGAACGTGAATCTGCCCCTGTCCGACCCGGCCGACGGCAGCGAGTTCTGGAAGATGGTCCGCGACGGCGACCTGGACCAGCTGCACGCGATCCTCGGCGACGGCAAGGCCGCGAACCGGATGATCCGCTCCTACCGCACGATCATCAAGGAGCGCACGGCCGAGCACTCCCAGGTGCTGCGTGCGCTGGCCGAGGACAGCGTGCCCGCGCTGATGCACTGCGCGGCCGGCAAGGACCGCGCCGGGCTGTCCATCGCCATCACCCTGCTCGCCCTCGGCGTCGAGCGCGAGGCGATCGTGGCCGACTACCTGGAGTCGAACGCCGCGCACCGCCGCTACAAGGTGCATCGCAACAGCTCCTCGGCCTCCGCGTACTCCCCCGAGGTCATGGAGCTGCTCAGCCCCCTGTTCGACGCGCGCGCGGAGTACCTGACGGCCGCCTTCGAGACGATCGAGGAGACCTGGGGCAGCGTCGACGTCTATCTGGGGCAGGGACTGGGGATGACGCCGGAGCTGCGGGAGCGCCTGCGCGAGCGGCTGCTGGACTGAGCCGCCCGCCGGGGCAGGAATTTCTGCTGGTTCTACTGGTTCTACTGGTTCTACTGGTTGTACGGGTCCTACTGGTTCTGCGCGCCCAGCGTGAAGAGCAGGTAGATGAAGGCCGCGAAGAGGTGGCCGACGGCGACGTAGATGATCAGCCGCACCCACAGGGCGCGCGGGAACTTGTCCTCCATGGACCGGCGGCGGGGTTCTGTGGGTTCGGTCATGACGTCTCTCCCGAGGTGGGGTGGCCCGTCGCCGGGCCGAGGCACAGCGCGGCGACGGGGCTCTGCAGCAGGGTGTGTACGAAGAGGAGCTCGGCTCCGTCGCGCTCGGCGGCGGCGATGCGGTGCGGGGTGAGCGAGTCGAAGTGGGCGCTGTCCCCCGGCGCGAGGACGTGCTCGGCGTCCCCGAGGCGCAGCCTGAGCCGCCCCTGGAGGACGTACAGCCACTCCTCGCCCGGATGGACGCGCACGATGTCGCCCTGCGAGCCGTAGGGGACGTGCACGCGCAGTGCCTGCATGCCGCGGCCGGCCGCGCCGGCCTGCCAGTAGGTCCAGCCGCCCGCCGGGGCCGGTTCCATGTCGGCGGCGCGCACGATCGCGTCACGGTCGGCCACCGTCTCGCCGAGCAGTTCGGAGACCGTCGTACTGTAGACGCGGGCCAGCGTGAGCAGCATCGGCAGTGAGGGCTGGCGCTGCCCGGTCTCCAGACGGGAGAGATGGGCGGGCGAGAGTCCCGCGGCGCGGGCGGCGGCCTCCAGGGTGAGGGAGGCGCTGCGGCGCAGCGCGCGGAGCCGGGGCGCCACGGCGTGCAGTTCGGCGGACGGCTCGTCGACCGCCCCTGGATCGGCAGGGCTCATGGCTCTATTGAGCCCGATGATTGCCTCTGGGGCAATTTTCTTGCCCCAGAGGCAAAAGACTCGGCTGTTCCTCCGCCGTCCCGCCGGGGCGGGCGGGCCTCAGCGGTTCGCCACCGCCTGCTTCACCAGTGTCTTCCCGAAGTCCCACATCAGCCCGCCGCCGTTGTGGGCGTCCTCCATCACCGCGGTGAAGGCCTCCACGAAGCGGTCGACATCCCGCTCGTCGATGACCAGCGGCGGGATCAGCTTGATCACCTCCAGGTGGTCGCCGGAGACCTGGGTGAGGATGCGGTGCCGCTGGAGCAGCGGGACGACGACCATCTGCGCGAACAGGCCCTTGCGCGCGGCCTGGAGCATGGTCCAGCGGCTGCGCAGCTTGAGCGATGTGGGCCGGCCGAACTCGATGCCGATCATCAGGCCCCGGCCGCGTACGTCACTGAGCAGCTCGTACCGGTCGACCAGTGCCGCCAGCCGGGACTTCAGCTGTTCGCCGGTGGCCCGCGCGTTGGCGACGATCTGTTCGTTCTCCATGACGGAGAGCACCGCGAGCCCCGCCGCCATGGCCTGTGCGTTGGAACCGAAGCTCGCCGAGTGCACGAGAACCCGGTCCATGGAGGAGTAGACCTTCTTGAAGATCCAGTCCTTGCCGAGGGTCGCACCGACCGGCACATAGCCTCCGGAGAGCGCCTTGGCGACGCACACCAGGTCCGGTTCGACACCCTCCTCGTGCTGGTAGGCGTAGAAGTCCCCGGTCCGGCCGAGGCCGGTCTGCACCTCGTCCGCGATGAGCAGTGCCTTGTGGCGGTGCAGCAACTCCTGGGCGGCGCGCAGATATCCGGGCGGGCTCTCGTGGACGCCCTTGCCCTGGATGGGTTCCACGATCAGCGCGGCGACATCGCCCTTCTTCAACTCCCGTGCCAGGGCGTCGAGATCGCCGAGCGGGACGGCCGTGTCGGGCAGCAGCGGGGCGAAGCCGTCCCGGAAGCCGTCCTCGCCGTTCACAGACAGCGAGCCGGTGGTCAGCCCGTGGAAGGCGTGCGAGCAGTACAGGATCCGCGGCCTGCCGGTGGCGTACCGGGCGAACTTCAGCGCGGTCTCGACCGCTTCCGTACCGCTGTTGCCGAAGAACACCCGGTCCAGATGGGGGCTGTGGGTGAGGAGTCGCTCCGCGAGCAGGCCCGGCAACGGCTGGCAGTCGAAGCGGGTGAGGTCGGCGAGTGAGGCGTCGAGGACGTCGTGCAGCGCGCGGCGGACGACGGGGTGGTGGCGGCCGAGGCCCATCACCCCGAACCCGGCGAGCATGTCCAGGTAGTCGTTGCCGTCGGCGTCCCAGAAGTGCGCGCCTTCGGCCCGCTCGTACACCTTGTCGAAGCCGATGGTGTGCAGCATGCGCGGGAGCTGGTGGTTCAGGTACTTCGTGTGCAGCTCGTAGCGCTCGGCTCCGCGCTCGGCGAGGAGCGCGCCGAGGTCGAACTCCCCCTTCTCCGCAGGGTCGGTCATTCCTGTTTCTCCTTGGACAGCTCGTGCTCGGCCGGCTGGTCGGCGGCCTTCGACAGCTCGTACGCGGTCTTGGCCCGCTCGTCCTTGATGGCCAGGCCCGCGCTGATCCGCCCGGCGATCTCGACGGGGGTGAGCCCGATGTCGGCCAGTACCTCGGCCCGTTTGGCGTGTGCGAGGAACTGCTCCGGGATGCCGAACCTCCTGACGGGTACGTCGACTTCGGCGTCCCCGAGGGCGAGGGCGACGGCCGCGCCGACGCCCGAGGCCCGGCTGTTGTCCTCGACTACGGCGACGAGCCGGTGCTCGGCGGCGAGGTGGGGCAGCGCCGGGTCGACGGGCTTGACCCAGCGCGGGTCGACGACGGTGCAGCCGATGCCGCGGGACTCCAGGAGGTCGGCGGTCTGGAGGCAGACCGGGGCCATGACGCCCACAGCGACGAGCAGCACCTCGGGGCGCTCGCCCCGGTGCAGGACGTCGAGCCCGCCCACGTGGTCCACGGCGGGGATCGCCGGACCGACCGACTCCTTCGGGAAGCGGATCAGGGTCGGCGCGTCGTCGACGGCGACCGCCTCCCGCAGCTGGGCCCTGAGCTGGTCGGCGTCGCGCGGTGCGGCGATCCTGAGGCCGGGCACGACCTGGAGGATCGACATGTCCCACATGCCGTTGTGCGAGGCGCCGTCCACGCCGGTGACCCCGGCCCGGTCGAGGACGAAGGTCACCCCGCACCGGTGCAGCGCGACATCCATGAGGAGCTGGTCGAAGGCGCGGTTGAGGAAGGTCGCGTAGACGGCGACGACGGGATGCAGACCGCCGGTCGCGAGTCCGGCCGCGGACACGGTGGCGTGCTGCTCGGCGATACCGACGTCCCACACCCGGTCGGGGAACCGCTCGGCGAACTTCCCGAGCCCCACCGGATGCAGCATGGCCGCCGTGATGGCCACGACGTCCGCGCGCTCCTCGCCGATCCTGACGATCTCCTCGCCGAACACCGAGGTCCAGGAAGGGCCGTTGGACGGGGCGAGCGGCTCGCAGGTGAGCGGGTCCATCACCCCGACGGTGTGGAAGTGGTCCTCCTCGTGCGCGAGCGCGGGCTCGTAGCCGCGGCCCTTCTCCGTCAGACAGTGAATGAGCACGGGCCCGTGGAAGCGTTTCGCCCGGCGCAGCGCGGACTCCACGGCCCCCACGTCGTGGCCGTCGATCGGGCCGACGTACTTGAGCCCGAGGTCCTCGAACATGCCCTGCGGCGCGAACGCGTCCTTGAAGCCCTTCTTCGCGCCGTGCAGCGACTCGTAGATCGTGCTGCCGACGAGCGGGGTGCGCAGCAGGACGTCCTTGCCCCAGGCGAGGATCTGCTCGTAGCTGTCGGTCGTCCGCAGGGTCGCGAGGTGGTTCGCGAGGCCGCCTATGGTCGGCGCGTACGAGCGTTCGTTGTCGTTGACGACGATGATCAGCGGCCGGTCCTTGGCGGCGGCGATGTTGTTCAGCGCCTCCCACGCCATGCCGCCGGTCAGCGCGCCGTCGCCGATGACCGCGACGACGTGGCCCTTCTCGCCCTGCACCTGGCGGGCCTTGGCGAGCCCGTCCGCCCAGCCGAGCGCCGTGGAGGCGTGGCTGTTCTCGATGACGTCGTGCTCGGACTCCTCGCGCGAGGGATAGCCGGACAGGCCGCCCTTGCCGCGCAGCTTGGAGAAGTCCTGACGGCCTGTCAGCAATTTGTGTACGTAGCTCTGATGGCCGGTGTCCCACAGGATGCGGTCGACGGGCGACTCGAAGACCCGGTGGAGGGCGATGGACAGTTCCACCACTCCCAGATTGGGTCCGAGGTGACCTCCGGTCCTGGCGACCGCGTGCACCAGGAACTCCCTCACCTCTTCGGCCAGTTCACCGATTTCCGCCTCGGACATCGCCTTCAGGTCGCGTGGTCCCCGGATGTTCTCCAGAATCGTCACGTCGGGCCCCCTCTCGGTCCGTGCTGATCAGCTCACGGTGACGGCCGGTTCTCCGGACGCGACGCCGTCGTTCTCCATCTGCGCGGCGATCTTCATCGCCTCGTCGATGAGGGTCTCGACGATCTTCGACTCGGGGACGGTCTTGATGACCTCGCCCTTGACGAAGATCTGCCCCTTGCCGTTGCCGGAGGCGACTCCCAGGTCCGCCTCCCGTGCCTCGCCGGGACCGTTGACGACGCAGCCCATGACCGCGACGCGCAACGGGACCTCCATCCCCTCCAGACCGGCCGTGACCTCGTCGGCCAGCTTGTACACGTCGACCTGGGCGCGCCCGCAGGACGGGCAGGAGACGATCTCCAGGCGCCGCTGCCGCAGCCCCAGCGACTCCAGGATCTGGATGCCGACCTTGCACTCCTCGGCGGGCGGCGCGCTCAGGGAGACCCTGATGGTGTCCCCGATGCCCTCGCTGAGCAGCGCGCCGAACGCCACGGCCGACTTGATGGTCCCCTGGAAGGCCGGACCGGCCTCGGTCACGCCGAGGTGCAGCGGGTAGTCGCACTGAGCGGCCAGCTGCCGGTAGGCGTTGACCATGACGACCGGGTCGTTGTGCTTCACCGAGATCTTGATGTCCCGGAACCCGTGCTCCTCGAACAGCGACGCCTCCCACAGCGCCGACTCCACGAGCGCCTCGGGCGTCGCCTTCCCGTACTTCTCCAGCAGTCGCCGGTCGAGCGAGCCGGCGTTCACCCCGATACGGATCGGGATCCCGGCGTCGTTCGCGGCCCGCGCGATCTCCTTGACCTTGTCGTCGAACTGCTTGATGTTGCCGGGGTTCACCCGCACCGCCGCGCAGCCCGCCTCGATCGCCGCGAACACGTACTTCGGCTGGAAGTGGATGTCCGCGATCACCGGGATCTGCGACTTGCGGGCGATGGTGGCGAGCGCGTCCGCGTCGTCCTGCGTGGGGCAGGCGACGCGGACGATCTGGCAGCCGGACGCGGTCAGTTCCGCGATCTGCTGGAGGGTGGCACCGACGTCGGACGTACGGGTCGTGGTCATCGACTGCACCGACACGGGCGCCCCGCCCCCGACCGCCACCGGTCCGACCTGGATGCGCCGTGAGACACGGCGCTCCGCGATCGGCCGGACCGGTAGCTCCGGGAGGCCCAGGGAAACGGCGGTCATGACGTCACCCGCGGCTTTCCGTGAAGGTCTCGCGGGCCGCCCGGATCGACTCCTTGAGGGAGCCCATGGTCGCGAGGACCGCTGTCGGCTCGTAGCCGCAGTGCGCCATGCAGTTGGCACACCGGTCGTCCTTGCCGCGGCCGTAGGAGTCCCAGTCGGTCTCCTCCAGGAGCTGCTTGTACGTCTGCACGTACCCGTCGCTCATCAGGTAGCAGGGCTTCTGCCAGCCGAAGAGCGAGTAGCTCGGGATCGCCCACGCGGTGCACGGGAAGTCGACCTTGCCTTCCAGGAAGTCCAGGAAGAGCGGGCTCTGGTTGAGCCGCCAGCGGCGCCGGTTGCCGCCCGCGAAGGCCTTCTTGAACAGTTCCCGGGTCTGCTGGACGCCGAGGAAGTGCTCCTGGTCGGGGGCCTTCTCGTAGGCGTAGGCGGGCGAGAGCATCATCTCGTCGACCTTCAGGTCGTCGTTGAGGTAGTTGAGCACCTCGATGATGGTCTGCGGGGTGTCGGTGTTGAAGAAGGTCGAGTTGGTGGTGACGCGGAAGCCGCGGCGCTTGGCCTCCTTGATGGCCTCGACCGCCTCGTCGAAGACGCCTTCCTTGGCGACGGACTCGTCGTGCCGCTCGCGCAGCCCGTCGATGTGCACGGCCCAGGCGAAGTAGGGCGAGGGCTTGAACTTGTCCATCTTCTTGCGCATCAGCATCGCGTTGGTGCAGAGGAAGACGAACTTCTTCCTGGCCACCAACTGCCGCACGATCTCATCGATCTGAGGGTGCATCAGCGGCTCGCCGCCGGCGATGGACACCATCGGCGCACCGGATTCGAGGACCGCTCCCACGGCCTGGGCCACGGGCATGCGCTGCTTGAGCACACCCGCGGGGTGCTGGATCTTTCCACAGCCCTCGCATGCGAGGTTGCACGCGAAGAGCGGTTCCAACTCGACGAGCAGGGCGAACTTGTCCCGCTTCCTGAGCTTCTGTTCAAACAGGTACGCAGCGACCTTCATGGACTGCCGAAGCGGCATGGCCATACGGCTCACCTCCGAGGGAGCAACAAAGAACGGTGCCATTCAAAGAAAGCGGGAAGCACGGCACGAAGAACGCGGAAAGCTGATATTCCACCGCGGACCGTGCCAATCCGGACGAGTTCATGTTCTGGAGCATCCACGACCACCCGTACGGCCGCAACGGGACGCGGACCCGAGCGGACCGCGCCGAGCAGAGTGGCCGCGGACTCCATGTCGACGGCGATGGCTCCGGTCGCGAGCAGATCGGAGCGCTCGTGACCGCGGACGACGTGATCGGAGCCGGTGAGCGGCCCCGTGTGCACCGTGCGGCCGGGGACGGCGCGCACGAGTTCCTTGACCAGGAGGTCGGTGCCCACACACGGCGTGGTGCCGCTCGGGTCCCGGGTCTCCTCGGCGACGACCAGGTCACCGGGGTGCATGCCCGGGGCGAGCCCCGCGCAGAAGCCGGTGGCCAGTACGGCCGCCGCGGACAGCGCCGGGTCGGCGAGCACCCGGGTGACCGACCGGTCGGCGGCCTTGGGCCCCATGCCCGTACGCAGCACGGTGACCGGCCCGCCGGCGCCGCTCCGGTCGCCGCTGCGCAGGGCGAGGTGCTCGATGCCGAGCGCGCAGGCGATCAGCAGCGGGGCCGGTGCGGGCTGCCTGTCCATCAGCCCCCCTCGGCCGCGGGGAAGGGCTCTCCGTGGACATAGCGACCGAGCGCGGTGAGCGGGAAGACCTGCCGGTAGAGGTGGTAGTTGATCGAGAAGTCCCACGGGAAGCCGGTCCCCGTGAAGTACGGCTCGTCCCAGGAGCCGTCGGACAGCTGGGTCTCCGCGAGCCAGACGACCCCGCGCTCCACGGCCTTGGAGTCCCGCTCCCCCGCGGCCAGCAGGGCGAGCAGCGCCCAGCCGGTCTGGGAGGCGGTAGAGGCGCCGCGCCCGCTCCACCCGGCGTCGTCGTAGGAGCGCAGATCCTCGCCCCAGCCGCCGTCCTCGTTCTGCACGGTCTCCAGCCAGGCCACGGCCCGGCGGATCGCGGGGTGCGAGCCCGGCAGCCCCGCCGCGGTGAGGGCCGGAACCACCGACCCTGTTCCGTAGACGTAGTTGACGCCCCAGCGCCCGAACCAGGACCCGTTCGGCTCCTGGTTGGCGAGCAGCCACGCGATGCCCCGACGGGTCCGCGGATCGTGCGCGAGCCCCTCGACCGCCAGCATCTCCACCACGTGCGCGGTGACGTCCGCCGAGGGCGGGTCGATCACCTCCCCGAAGTCGCAGAACGGCAGCCGGTTGGGGAAGGCGCTGGTGTTGTCGACGTCGAACGCGCCCCAGCCGCCGTCCTTGGACTGCATGCCGAGATTCCAGCGGACCCCGCGTCCGATGGCGTTCTCGACGCGGTCCGGGTCGTGGTGCCGGACGCGGCGCAGCGCGAGGACGACCTCGGCGGTGTCGTCGATGTCGGGGTAGTTGTCGTTGTGGAACTCGAACGCCCAGCCTCCCGGCGGCAGTTGGGGACGCTTGACCGACCAGTCGCCGGGCCGGACGATCTCCTCCCCGAGCATCCAGTCCGCGGCCTTGACGAGCTGCGGGTGGTCGGCCGGCACTCCGGCGTCGGCCAGCGCGATGGCCGCCAGGCAGGTGTCCCACACCGGTGACTGGCACGCCTCGATCATCCGGGCACCGTCCTCACGCCACACCGCGAAACGGTCCAGCGAGGCCAACCCCGCGCGCATCACCGGGTGTTCGAGGTCGTAGCCGAGCAGATGCAGGGCGATGACCGAGTAGACGGCGGGCGGCTGGATGCCTCCCCAGCAGCCGTCGTTCTCCTGTCTCTCGATGATCCAGCGGGCCGCCGTGTTCATCGCCGCCCTGCGCAGGGCGCGCGGTGCGACCTTGCGGTACTGGTGCAGCGCCTTGTCGAGCCGCTGGAAGGCGCCGTCCCAACTGGCCACGGGGGCGAGGGGCTTGACGGGGTTGGGGTTACGGGCGTCGGCGTGCAGTTCGTCGAGCGGGAACGGCGCGGGCCGCACCGGACGCTTCGCCGAGACGACGGTGAGCGGCACGATCGTCTGCCGCGCCCAGCAGCCGAAGTCGTAGATGTTGAGCGGCATCCACTTCGGGAAGTAGATGAGTTCCGGCGGCAGTTCGGGCAGGTCGTCCCACTTCCACCAGCCGAAGAGGGCGAGCCAGATCCGGGTGAAGACACGGGCCGCGGCCATACCGCCGCGCTCGCGGATCCACGCGGACGCCTTCGCCATGTGCGGTTCGTCCGGGGCGTCCCCGGCCAGCCGCAGGGCGACATACGCCTCGATGGTGGTGGAGATCTCGCCCGGGCCGCCGTAGAACGAGGCCCAGGTGCCGTCCTCGCGCTGCTCGCCGCGGATGAACACCGCGGCGCCGCGGGTGGTCGGCTCGTCGCGGATACCCAGGAACTGGCGGAGAAGCAGGTCCTCGGCGTCCATGGTGACGTTCGTCTCGAGGTCGCCCTTCCACCAGCCCTGGGCGTCCTGCCGCGCGAGCAGGAAGTCCGTGGCGCGCTCCATGGCGCGCGTGGCGGCGTCTCGGGTCTCGACTGTCCCGGCCGCCTCGGGCGTCGTCTCGTGCTGGGTTTCGCTGGCCGAGGCAGCGCGGGGCTGCAGTGCCCCGGTGCTTCCGTCGGTCGTCGCTGTCATGGCTTCCCCTTCGTGCAGTGGTGTGTCTCTGCTGTGGGTCCGCCGTCGGCCGGTGCGTTCGTTCGGATGGGAATCCCCCCTGCTCGAACGAGGTTCGAAGCTCGGGGCACCGGCCGGCGACTACGCGAGGTTTATTCGACCGATAACGATCATCTCTTCCGTACGACGACGAAGTCGGCGAGCGCCACGAGCTGGGCCCGTACCTGCTCGGGCATCGGGACGGCGTCCAGCGCCTCAATGGCGATCGCGTGCTGCCTGCGTGCCTCCTGGGCGGTCCACTCGCGGCCGCCCGCCTCCTCGATGAGCGCGGCGCGCACGGCGAACTCCTCCTCGGAGAAGTTCTCGAAGTCGCTGGCCTTGGCGTCCTCGGCGAGCAGGTCGCCGAGCCGCTCGGAGGCGGGACCGCCCGCGGCGAGCGCGGCCACGACCGGCAGGGACTTCTTGCGCTGGCGCAGATCGCTCCAGGTCTGCTTTCCGGTGGCCTCGGGGTCGCCCCAGATGCCGAGGAGGTCGTCGACGGCCTGGAAGGCGAGACCGAGGTGGTAGCCGTACCGTTCCAGCGTGTCGGCGGTGAGGTCGTCGGCGCCGCCGAGGACGGCTCCGATGGAGCAGGCGCAGGCGAGGAGGGCGCCGGTCTTGTTGCCCTCCATCTCCAGGCACTCCTCGACGCTGACGCGGTCGCGGTGCTCGTAGGAGATGTCCTGGGCCTGGCCGTCGATGAGGGCCCGGGTGGCGGTGGTCAGGCGCCGGGTGGCGCGGCCGGCCTCGACGGTGCCGAGCTCCAGGAGGACCTCGTTGGCCAGCGCGAACAGGGCGTCGCCGACCAGGATGGCCTGGGCGGGGCCGTGCACCTTCCAGACGGTGTCACGGTGGCGGCGCTGCTCGTCGCCGTCCATCAGGTCGTCGTGCAGCAGCGAGAAGTTGTGCACCAGCTCGACCGCGACCGCGCCGGGGACGCCCACCTCGGGCTCGGCGCCGGCGGCCTGCGCGGAGAGCACGGCGAGCGCGGGGCGCACCGCCTTGCCGCCGTCGCCGTCCGCCGGGTTGCCCTCGGCGTCGATCCAGCCGAAGTGGTAGGCGGCGACGGTGTCCATGGGTGCCGCCAGACGGTCGACGGCCGCCTTCAGCACCGGTGTGGCCAGGGTCCGGCCGCGCTCCAGGAGCGCGGTCACGTCCACCGCCTCGGCAGCCGCTTCGGCCGGGGGCACAGTGGGCACAATCTCTCCTCTTGTTGCGGTACCGGGGGTGCGGGGGCCTGCCAGGCTCCGGTCGAGCGTCATGCCGCCTCCTCGAAGAGTCCGAGGAGGTGGTCGCGGGGCCGGCCCAGGGCGTTCAGCGCGGCTCCCGCCGCACCGACTCCACTGCGAACCGCACTCTCCATGGTCGCGGGCCACCCTGTGGCGGTCCACGCTCCGGCCAGGTACAGGCCGGGGGCCTTGGTACGGGCGCCGGGCCGCAGCCGCCCGACCCCCGGGGCGGGGGCGAACGTCGCGGTGCGCTCCCGGGTCACGAAGAAATCCTTCACCCCGGCGCCGCGCGCACCGGGCAGCAGCCGCTCCAGCTCCGGCACGTACCGCTCCCGCAGCACGGAAACGGGCTCGTCGATCTCGTCCTGCGCGGCCGACTGCGACAGCGCGAGGTACTGGCCCTCCCGGAGCCCGGACGCCTCGGTGCGGTCGAAGACCCACTGCACCGGGGAGCCGAGCGCCGCGAAGAACGGCGCGGTGAGGACCTTCCGGTCGTAGACGACGTGGATGTTGAGGATCGGCGCGGTGCCGATCTCCAGGAGCCGTTCGGGGGCGTCGAGTGCCCCCTCCGGCAGAAGATCGTGGGCCTCGCGCTGGGGTACGGCCAGCACGACCGTGTCGGCCTCGATGCGCTCGCCGGGAACCTGAACGCCCCAACGTCCGTTTTCGTAAGGGGAGATGGAGGTGACTCGTGTACGGATCTCGGTACGCACGCCCGCGGAGTCGAGCGCCTTGCGGGCGAGGGTGTCGTGCAGTTCGCCCAGCGGGACGCGCGCCCAGCCGATGTCGGCCGCGCCCGGGTCGGACAGCAGACCCGTCTTGAACACCATCGCGGCGAGCCCGAGCGAGGAGTCCTGGGCCACCGCGTTGAGGGTGGCGACCCCCACGAGGTCCCACAGTGCTTCGACGGCACGTTCCGACTGACCGTGCCCGGCGAGCCAGTCGCCGAAGTTCTGCGCGTCGAGTGCCGGATCGGTGAGATCCAGGCCCTTGAGCGCGAGCGCGGCACGGCCGACCTTGGCACGCTCGGCGAGCGACAGATGCTGATACGTCGCGAGGCTGCGCGCAAGATGCAGCGGCACGGGCAGCGCGCTGCGGCCGATCCTGCCGAGCCGTCGTCCCGGGGCCGCCTCCACGTCAAGAACGGGCACGTCGAGACGATCCTGCAGTGGCGCGAGCGAGGCTCCGTCGACGCGGTCGAGGAACCAGCGGTAGGCGGTGCAGCAGCGCAGAAAGACATGCTGCCCGTTGTCCACGGTCAGCTCGCCGCGCTGGAAGGAGAACGCGAGACCGCCGAGACGCGGCCGGCCTTCGAGCAGCGTCACCCGCAGCCCGGCGTCGGCCAGCGCGAGCGCGGCGGTGATCCCGGCGAGCCCGCCGCCGATCACCACGGCAGTGGCCCGGCCGGAGTCGTCCATGGACTCGACCTCGCTCATCACGCACCCTCCCCTGCGGCCGCGCCGTGATGATTGAACGGTGCACGGCAGGCCGTTGCAGTCAGGGACGCCGCCCGGCTCCGGAGGGTTGCGTGCCGCTTTTCTCCGGCGGAATCACTTTGGCCCATATTGTCCATCAGACGCGCCTCCGGACCGTACGGCGGGAGACGTGCCGGGCGTCGAGACCGGAGAGGCCACGGACGGCGACGTACGCCTTCTCGCGCCCCGGCAGCGACACCCTGCCGCGCAGCACCGCCTCCGGCTCACGCTCGATGCGGTCGAGGAGACGCCGGTAGATGCCCGCCATGGCCGCGACACAGGCGCCACTGCGCCGGTCCAGCATCGGCAGCAGCCGGTAGCCCTCGGCGAAGAGCGCACGGGCCCGGCGCACCTCGAAGTGCACGAGGCCCGCGAAGTCGGAGCCGGGCGGTGGAGTCGACCCGTTGAACCCGGCCGAGCAGCCGAACTTGGCCAGGTCGTCGGCGGGCAGATAGGTGCGCCCGCCCTCGGCGTCCTCCCGGACATCCCGGAGAATGTTGGTGAGCTGGAGCGCGAGCCCGAGTGTGTCGGCGTACTCCGGCGCGCGCTCGGCGCCACGCGCCCCCGGTTCGGTGCCGAAGACCCCGAGCGAGAGCCGCCCGATCGCCCCGGCCACGCACCGGCAGTAGACCTTCAGATCGTCCCAGGTCTCGTACGTCTCACCGTGTACGTCCATCAGCACACCGTCGATGAGTTCGTCCAGACCCCCGAGGGGGACCGGGAAGTACTCGGCGGTGTGGCTGAGGGCGACCGCGACCGGGTCGGTGTCGTCCTCGGCGACGTCGCCCGCGCGGACGCGGGCGAGCAGCGCCCGGGTCTCCTCGAGGCGGACCGCCTTCACGTCCGGTGCCAGCGTGCCGTCGCCGATGTCGTCGACACGCCGCGAGAACGCGTAGAGCGCCGACATCGCACGACGCTTGGGCGTCGGCAGCAGTCTGATGCCGTACGCGAAATTACGGGCCTGCTGACCGGTCACCGCCTCGCAGTAGCTGTACGCGGCGAGTACCGGTGCGGACACGTGCTGTTCCGACTCCACGGTCCGGATCACCCCTCTCCTCGCAGAGTCACTCCCACCTCGCGCAGCAACTGGAGCTTGCCGGGCTTGGGCGGGCCGGGAAGTACGTCGTATTCGGCGGCGGCAATCGCACGGATTGCCGCCCTTCCCCCCGCAACGAACCCCGCGAGCAGCAGTTTCAGCCTGCCGTGGACGCTACCCACGAGGGGGGTGCCTTCATTCAGGAGGTTCAAGGCGCGTTCTGCTTCGTATGCAACCAGTGCTCGCACCGATGCGCCTGCTGTGGGGACGGCAAGATCCGCTTCGACGACATGAAAGCGCTTCATGTCCTCGGCGGGCAGGTAGACGCGGTCGCGGCCGAGGTCCTCGGCGACGTCCTGGAGGTGTTCGACGATCTGCAGCGCCGTGCACACCGCGTCGGAGTGGCGGACCCGCTCGGGCGTGGAGGTTCCGGTGACGGCGAGGACCAGGCGGCCGACGGGGTTCGCGGACAGCTCGCAGTAGGCGAGCAGATCGTCGTAGGTCTCGTACCGCTGGACAAGCTGGTCCTGACGGTTGGCCGCGATCAGACCGAGAAAGGGCTCGGGGGTGAGGCCCGCGCGGCGGACCGTGGGCTGGAGCCGGCGCAGCAGGGGGTGGCGCGGGGTCGAGTCGAACACCCGGTGAAGATCGGCTTCGAGGGCGTCGAGGAGGACCGGACGGTCGTCGGCCTCCGTATCCGACACGCCGAGCAGGCGGGCGTCGGCGCCACCGGGGGCGAGGTCGCCGTCACCGATGTCGTCGACGAGGCGGGCGAAGCCGTACACCGCCATCAGATCGTCGCGCCAGGCCCTGGGCAGGAAGAACGGGGCCACGGGAAAGTTCTCGTCCGCGGCTTTGTCGAGGGTGCCGCGCGCCGGATCGCCGGTGCGGGCCGTCCCGGCTTCGGTCACCGCTCGCCGCCCGGCGCGACGAGGACGGCACACGCATCGCGGAGCTGGAGAGTCACCGTAGCCATTGCCGTCACATCTCCCGTTCTACACTGCCGACCCAACACTGCCCTTTTCGGACACGCCGCCCGGAGATCCGTACAGCGCGACGGTGCCGGGTGTCGCGTATTATCGCCCTACTTGCCGCGATTCAGCACCGGTACAGCTTACGTTGTACAACGCGGCACAGACCGTCGGGGTGTCCTGCACATCACAACAACACACCGATTGGCGTCAAGATTCCTCGTGCCGACGGGAGTTGGCGTTTCCATGGCAGACGCAGGGCCCCGCCGAAGAGTTCCGGCGGGGCCCTGGGCGAAACGGGCTACTTGCCCGTGAACTTCTCGTACTCCTTGAGGACGTCCTCGGTCAGCCCGTCCATGCGCAGTTCACCGCGCTCCAGCCACAGCACGCGGTCGCAGGTGTCGCGGATCGACTTGTTGTTGTGACTGACCAGAAACACCGTGCCCGCGCTCTTGCGCAGCTCGCGGATGCGGGCCTCGGACCGCTTCTGGAAGGAGCGGTCGCCGGTCGCGAGGGCCTCGTCGATCATCAGGACGTCGTGGTCCTTGGCCGCCGCGATGGAGAACCGCAGCCGGGCCGCCATGCCGGACGAGTAGGTCCGCATCGGCAGGGTGATGAAGTCGCCCTTGTCGTTGATCCCGGAGAACTCGACGATGCCCTCGTAGCGCTCCCTGATCTGCTCGCGGGACATGCCCATCGCGAGCCCGCCCAATATGACGTTCCGCTCGCCCGTCAGGTCGTTCATCAGGGCCGCGTTCACGCCGAGCAGCGAGGGCTGGCCGTCGGTGAAGACCTTGCCCTTCTCCGCCGGGAGCAGGCCGGCGATGGCCCGCAGGAGGGTGGACTTGCCGGAGCCGTTCGAACCGATGAGGCCGATGGCCTCGCCCCGGTACGCGGTGAAGGAGACGCCCTTGACGGCGTGCACCTTGCGCACACCGCGCTCCTCGCCGCGCTTGAGGATGCGGCTGAGGGCGGAGGTGGCGCTGCCCTTGCCGGTCTTGGCGCCGTTCACGCGGTAGACGATGTGCAGTTCGTCCGCGATGACGGTCGGGATGTGCGACCTCTTCTCGAGCTCAGCCACGGCCGTACCTCTCTTCAGCCTTCCAGAAGTACACGAACCCGCCGACGGAGATGACCACGGCCCAGAAGACGGCGATGGCCCACACGTGCGGCGGCAGGTTGGAGGAGCCGTAGCCGTCGATGAGCGCGAAGCGCATCAGGTCCATGTAGACGGCGGCAGGGTTCGCCTGGAGCGCGCGGGCGATCCATTCGGGGCGGCCGGCGAGCATGGTGCTGATGGAGAACATGACGCCGGAGGCGTACATCCAGGTGCGCAGGATGAACGGCATCAGCTGGGCGAGGTCCGGCGTCTTGGCGCCCATCCGCGCCACGATCAGCGCGAGGCCCGTGTTGAAGAGGAACTGCAGGCACAGCACGGGGATGATCAGCAGCCAGGACAGGCCCGGGTAACTGCCGAAGGCGATCACCACGATGAACAGCACGATCATCGAGAACAGCAGCTGCTGAAGCTGCTGGAGCGCGAACGAGATCGGCAGCGAGGCGCGCGGGAAGTGCAGCGCGCGCACCAGACCGAGGTTGCCCGAGATCGCCCGGACACCCGCCATGATCGAGCTCTGCGTGAAGGTGAAGACGAAGACGCCGGTCACCAGGAACGGGATGTACACGTCGTGCGACATACCGCGGTTGGCCTTCAGGATCAGGCCGAAGATCAGGTAGTAGACGAACGCGTTCAGCAGCGGCGTCGCCACCTGCCACAGCTGGCCCAGCTTGGCCTGGCTGTACTGGGCGGTGAGCTTGGCCTGTGAGAAGGCGAGGATGAAGTGCCGCCGGCCCCAGAGCTGACGAACGTACTCGGCGAGCCCGGGCCGGGCACCGCTGACCGCGAGCCCGTACTTGGCGGCCAGTTCGGCCGCGGAAAGCCCGTCATCGGGCGACGGTCGGTCGCTCACCGCGACTCCGCCGTCATGCGTTGTCTCACTCACAAGTGGAAACTTTCGTCTTCAAGATGCACACAGACTGGTCGGGCGTAGGCATGAGCCGGGGACCGGGTACGGCCCGAATGCTCTCAGAATCGAGCTTGTCAGATGACAGGTGGACGGCCCAGTCGAGTCAGCCGCCATACCGTACGCCACTTCATGGGACGCCGGGGTCCGCACGGACTGGTCCAGCCTTCCCTGAATCCGCCGAACCAGGCCCGCAGGGCCGCTCGCGAAGGGCGGCGCAGCAGCGTCAGGAGCATCCAGACGCCGAGGTAGACCGGGACCAGCGGGGCGGGGAGGTTGCGGCGCGCGAGCCAGACGCGGTTGCGGGCCACCATGCGGTGGTAGACCGCGTGCCGCGAGGGGGCGGTCGTGGGGTGGTACAGCACCATGTCGGAGCGGTAGTCGATCATCCAGCCGGCGTCGAGGGCCCGCCAGGCCAGGTCGGTCTCCTCGTGCGCGTAGAAGAAGGCGTCCGGGAGCCCGCCGACCTCGGCGAGGACCCTCGTACGGACCGCGTTGGCGCCGCCGAGGAACGTGGTGACGCGCGAGGAGCGCATCGGGTCGGCGGCGCGCAGCCTCGGGACATGGCGGCGTTGGGTCTCGCCGGTCTCGGGGTCGGCGATGCGGAAGCTGATGATGCCGAGGTCCGGGTCGTCGGCGAAGGCCCGGCGGCACAGCTCGGCGGTGTCGTGGTGGGCCAGCAGGCCGTCGTCGTCCAGGAAGAGGAGGACGTCCACGTCCGTGCCGCCGGGGCCGAAGGCCTCTATGCCGACGTTGCGGCCGCCGGGGATGCCGAGGTTCTCGGGCAGTTCCACCGTGCGGACGCCCGCGGGGACGTCCGGGACGGGTGAGCCGTTGCCGACCACGACCACCTCGACCCTGTCGCCGTCCTGCTTGGCGACGGAGTCGAGGAGGGCTCGGAGCTCGTCGGGACGGTTGCCCATGGTGATGATCACCGCGCCGACCTTCGTCGCCGTACTCACTTGAGCCTGCTCGAAGCGAGGATGGACACCAGGTGCAGCACGGTCTGCAGGACCGCGATGCCGGCGAGCACCGCGGTGCCGAGCCGGGTGAAGAACAGGTCTCCCCTGATCTGGTCCGCGATCGCGAGGACCAGGATCAGCAGGGACGCCTCGATGCCGAGGACCAGCCGGTGGAACTTGAGGGCCGCGGCGGCCCTGCGGGCCAGCGCCACGCCAGAGGAGCGGGGCTCGGACGCGGACTCCTTGACCGGGGGCAGCCCGCCCTGGTGGCGGGCGACGCCGACGAGATCGGTCTCGGCCTTGATCAGGATCGCGCCGAGCGCGGCCAGTGTGCCGAGGAAGGCCCACAGCCAGTCGGCGCTTCCGGTGCCCCACAGGTCGGCGGCGCGCAGACCGAGGCCGACGAGGACGGCCGCGTCGGTCAGATAGGCCCCGACGCGGTCCAGGTAGACCCCGCCGAGCGAGTACTGCTTCTTCCAGCGCGCGACCTCGCCGTCGACACAGTCGAGCAGCAGATAGAGCTGGACCATCACCACGCCGAGCACGGCGCCCGCGATCCCCGGCACCAGCAGTGCCGGGGCCGCGAGCACGCCGCACAGGGTCATCAGGTACGTGAGCTGGTTGGGCGTGATCCTGGTGTTCACCAGGTAGCGGTCGCAGCGCAGCGAGATCTCTCGCATGTACAGGCGTCCCGCCCAGTGCTCACCGCTGCGCCGGTCCTTCACCCCTGGGGGGTGAACGACGGGGCGGAGTTCAGCTACCGATGGCCTTGGCATAGTCGGAGTAGATGTCCTTGATCTGGTGGGGTTTCAGGTCGAGATGTTCGAGGATCGTGTAGCGGCCGGGCCGGGTCCGCGGAGCGAACTCCACGACCTGCACGAACTCGTCCACGGTGAAGCCGATCTCCTCGGGCAGTACCGGCAGTCCGTGCCGGTGCAGCACCTCGGCCATGAACGCCGCCTCCTCGTGCGCCCCGCGCAGATACATCGCGAAGGCCGCGCCCAGGCCGCACTGCTCGCCGTGGCTCGCCGCGCGCTGGGGGAAGAGGAGGTCGAAGGCGTGGTTGATCTCGTGGCAGGAGCCGGAGGCCGGGCGTGAGTCGCCCGAGATCGACATCGCGACACCGGTGAGGACGAGCGCCTCCGCGAGAACCTGGAGGAAGTCGTTGTCGCCGACACCGCCGGGGTGCCGAAGCACGGCCTCGCCCGCCTGGCGCGCCATGGCGGCGGCCAGCCCGTCGATCTTCTCGCCGTTGACCCGGTTGGACAGCTCCCAGTCGGCGATCGCGTTGATGTTGGAGATCGCGTCCCCGATGCCCGCCCGGACGAACCGGACCGGCGCCTCACGGATCACGTCGAGGTCGATGACCACGGCGATGGGGTTCGGCACACCGTACGAGCCGCGGCCCGCGTCGTTGTCGAGCGTCGCGACCGGCGAGCACAGACCGTCGTGCGCGAGGTTCGTGGGCACCGCGACCAGCGGCAGCCCGACCCGCGCCGCGGCGAACTTCGCACAGTCGATGATCTTGCCGCCGCCGAGGCCGACGACGGCGTCGTAGTGCCCGGACTTCATGTCGCCGGCCAGCCGGATCGCGTCGTCGAGCGTGCCGCCGCCGACCTCGTACCAGGTGGCTCCCGGCAGCGCCGGGGCGAGCCGCTCGCGCAGCCTCGCGCCCGAGCCGTTGCTGACCGCGATGGCCAGCTTGCCCGAGTGCGAGATGCGCTCATCGCTGAGCACACTCGCCAGGTCGTCCAGGGCACCCGGACGGATGTCGACGACGACCGGCGAGGGGATGAGCCTCGTCAGTACTGGCACGCGATCTCACGTCCCTTGGCGAGGTCGTCGTGGTTGTCGATCTCGACCCACTTGACGTCGCCGATCGGCGCGACGTCGATCGTGAAGCCGCGGTTGACGAGCTCCTGGTAGCCGTGCTCGTAGAACTGCTGCGGGTCGGTCTCCCACACCGTCTTGAGGGCGTCGGCCAGCTCGTCGGCGGCGGCGCCCTCGATGAGGGTCACGCCGATGTACTCACCGGTGGCCTCGGACGGGTCCATGAGCTTGGTGATCTTCTGGACGCCCTTCTCGGGGTCCACGACGACCTTCATCTCCTCGTCGGCGAGCTTCTTCACCGTGTCGAGGGCGAGAATGATCTTCTTGCCCTCGCCGCGGGCGGCGAGCAGCGTGCGCTCGACGGAGACCGGGTGCACGGTGTCGCCGTTGGCGAGTATCACGCCGTCCTTCAGGGCGTCACGACCGCACCACAGGGAGTAGGCGTTGTTCCACTCCTCGGCCTTGTCGTTGTCGATGAGGGTGATCTTGAGGCCGTACTTCTCCTCAAGGGCCGCCTGGCGGTCGTACACGGCTTCCTTGCGGTAGCCGACGATGATGCCGACTTCGGTCAGGCCGATCTCGGCGAAGTTGCCGAGGGTCAGGTCCAGGACCGTGAGGGAGTCCTCCGCGCCCGCGGGGCCCACCGGCACGAGAGCCTTCGGGAGGCTGTCCGTGTAGGGGCGCAGACGCCGTCCAGCGCCGGCAGCCAGTACGAGGCCGATCATGCGGGTTCTCCTTCATCGTGTACGGCGGGCGCCCCGGTGGACACCCAGAAGCGGATGCTCTCGGCGAGCACCAGAAGGGCAACGGCCACGGCGAACACCGTGAGCGCGACCTTGAACTGTGCGGCGGCGAGCACCGCGGCCAGGACGGTGACCAGCAACGTCCGGCCTTCGTGCCCGCCGATCGCCCGCACCAGCCAGTGCGGGGGAGCTCCGGCGTTGCCGCGGATGCGGTACACCGTGTCGTAGTGATGGTAGGCGACTGCGGCCACCAGGCCGAAAGCTGCCGGAAGTGCTCCGTTCACGTCGGCGTTGACCGCCAGCATCAGAACGGTGAGGTACTCGGCCGCGCGGAAGAAGGGCGGGACCAGCCAGTCGAGGGCGCCCTTCAGGGGCCTGAGCAGGGCGACCGGCGACAGCAGGACGTAGACGACGGCGCCCAGCACGGGCCACCAGCTGCCGTAGGGGGCGAGTGCGGCGGAGGTCACGACGATCGCCCCGGCGGCCAGGGCGACGAGGGCCGGGGCGATGCGCGGGAGGCGGTCGGCGTATCGGGTCAGGTACTCGGCGAGCATGCCGGAGTCGGTGAGGTCCGCGAGCGCCTGGGCGGCGCGGTCCGTGCGGCGCGCCTTGCGGGTCAGCGAGCGCAGCACCCGGCCCGCCGTGGTGTAGGTGGCCGCGAACGCGCAGCCGGCGAGCAGCGCGTAGAAGGTGATACGAGGGGTCGTCAGCGCGGTGAGAACGGCGATCATCGCCCATCGTTCGCCGATGGGCAGGACTATCATCCGGCGCACCCAGACCGTCCAGCCGACGCCGTCGAGCTTGTCCGAGAGGGCCGCGGTGGGGCTGGTGTTGGCCGTGGCGTCGTGGTTCGCCTCGTTGAAGGAGAAGTCCACGACGTGCCGGCAGGTCTGGAGGATCATCGCGCCGAGGGCGAGCGCCCATACGTCGTCGCCGCCGCGGGCCGCGCCGAGCGCGAGGCCGGCGTAGTAGGCGTACTCCTTGGCGCGGTCGAAGGTCGCGTCCAGCCAGGCGCCGAGCGTCGAGTACTGGAGGGAGTAGCGGGCGAGCTGTCCGTCCGTGCAGTCCAGGACGAACGAGAACATGAGCAGCAGCCCGGCCGCGACGAAGCCGACGCGGGTGCCGGTGGCGGCGCAGCCCGCGGCGATCAGCGCGGTGATCAGCGAGGCGGTGGTGACCTGGTTCGGGGTCAGGCCGCGGCGGGCGCACCAGCGGGCGATGTAGCGCGAGTACGGGCTGATGCAGTACGTGGTGAAGAAGCCGTCGCGGGCCTTGACCGCGCTGCGCAGCCGCACGGCCTCGTCGTCGACGACCGAGACGGCCTGCCGGACCTCGTTGCGCTCCTGCGGATCGGCGGGGACGGCGGCGACGAGGCTGCCGAGCTCCGGGCGGTACACGGCGAGGCCGTCCGCGTCGAGTGCGGCGGCGAGGCGCTCGGCGAGGTTCTCCGTGGCGACGGCCAGGCTGCCCGCGGCCGCGCTCTCCTGGGCCACGGCACGGGTCAGCGCCCGCCGGGCCTCGGGCTGCACGCATACGGCGCCGGGCAGCGCGGACGCGGCGAAGCGGGGGTCGGTCAGGCCGAGGCGCAGGGCGTGCGGATGGCCCACGAAGCGGGCATCCACGACGGCGACCCGGTCACGGGCGGGCACGGCGGCGAGCAGCGTCGCGGTCTCCCCCGCGTCGGAGGCGAGCCGCACGTCGAAGCCGAGGGTCCGCAGATCGCCTTCGAGCGACGATCCGGGGACCGGCTGGCCGGTGAGGATGGCGGTCGGCAGCGAACTCACTCCCTGAGTGCCGGCGCGGCCTGGCGCCTGGCGTGTGCGTGATGGGATGGCCCCCGGTCCGCGGCGGCGGCCCCGGCGGCATGTCGGCAGAGGGTATCCGATGAAGGGAAGCAGGCGTTCACCGCCCGTTCATGGCCCGATCAACCCGTTTTGCCTTGCAGGTACCGCGATCATCATCGGGGATTCCGGGCCCTGGCCACAAACCCGGGTTCACAGACCGGCGCATTCTCGGCATGCCGCACGGCGCCCTCCGCACCCCGCCGCGGCGGGGCCCGTCGGAGGCCGCGCGGGACCGGCATAGGGTGGTCGTCCATGACATGGCTGATCACAGGCGGAGCCGGATACATCGGGGCACACGTGGCCCGGGCGATGGAGGAGGCCGGGGAGCGCGTCGTCGCCCTCGACGACCTCTCGTCCGGGGTACCGAACCGGCTTCCGGAGAGCATTCCGCTCGTTCAGGGGTCGTCGCTGGACGGGGATCTGCTCAAGCGGGTCCTGGCGGAGCACGCGGTGACGGGTGTCGTGCACCTCGCCGCGCGCAAGCAGGTCGGCGAGTCCGTGGCCGAACCGACGCGCTACTACCAGGAGAACGTGGGCGGCCTCGCGACCCTCCTCGACGCGGTCGCCGGGGCGGGCGTCAAGCGCTTCGTGTTCTCGTCGTCGGCGGCCGTCTACGGCAACCCCGATGTGGACCTCATCACGGAGCGCACTCCCTGTGCCCCGATGAGCCCCTACGGCGAGACGAAGCTCGCCGGCGAGTGGCTGGTGCGGGCCGCGGGCCGGGCGCACGGCATCGCCACCGTCTGCCTGCGCTACTTCAACGTGGCGGGCGCGGCCTCACCGGAGCTCGCCGACACGGGAGTCTTCAACATCATCCCGATGGTGTTCGACCGGCTCACCCGCGACGAGGCCCCGCGGATCTTCGGCGACGACTACCCGACGCCGGACGGCACCTGCGTACGCGACTACATCCATGTCGCCGACCTCGCCGAGGCGCATCTCACGGCGGCCCGGCGGCTGGCCGACGGTGCGAGTGGTGACCTCACGGTCAACATCGGCCGCGGCGAAGGGGTCTCCGTGCGGGAGCTCCTGGCACTCGTCGCCGACGTCACCGGGAACACCCGGCAGCCGCTCGTCGAGCCGCGCCGCCCGGGCGACGCCCCGCGCGCGGTCGCGTCGGCGGCCGTGGCCGCCGAACAGCTGGGCTGGGGAGCACGGCGCGAGGTGCGCGAGATGGTGGAGTCGGCCTGGCGGGGCTGGCTGCTGCACCATCCGGAGGCCATGCCCGCCTGATCGTGGCGGATGCTCTGACCTGCGCATCGTTTCCGCAGGTCAGAGCATATGACAACGGTGTTCAGTGCCGCGTTGCCCGGTACCCTCCGCCCGTAGTTCACTGTGACGACCGAGCAGAAAACGGGAGGCGGCTTTCATGGGGGCTGGGCACGACCACGGGCACGCGCACGGCGCTCCCCCGACCGGTACGGCGGCGGCCGCGTACCGCGGGAGGCTGCGTGTCGCGCTGGCGATCACGCTCACCGTCGTGGTCGTCGAGATCTTCGGCGGTCTCCTCGCCGATTCGCTCGCGCTCGTCGCGGACGCGGCACATATGGCGACGGACGCGCTGGGTCTTGGCATGGCCCTGCTCGCGATCCACTTTGCGGCGCGCCCGCCGAGCGAGAAGCGCACCTTCGGCTACGCGCGGGCCGAGATCCTCGCCGCGCTCGCCAACTGTCTGCTGCTGCTCGTGGTCGGCGGCTATGTCCTCGTCGAGGCGATCCAGCGCTTCGTGACGCCCGCGGACACCCGGGGCGGGCTGACCATCGTGTTCGGTGTGATCGGTCTGGTCGCCAACACCATCTCGCTGACGCTCTTGATGCGCGGGCAGAAGGACAGCCTGAACGTCCGCGGCGCCTTCCTGGAGGTGGCGGCGGACGCGCTGGGCTCGCTGGCGGTCATCATCGCCGCGGTGGTGATCATGACCACCGGCTGGCAGGCCGCGGACCCGATCGCCTCGATCGCCATCGCCCTGATGATCGTCCCGCGCACCTGGAGACTGCTCCAGGAGACGCTCGACGTGCTCCTGGAGGCGGCGCCCAAGGGGGTCGACATGGCCGAGGTTCGCGCCCACATCCTGGCCCTCGACGGTGTGGAGGACATCCACGACCTGCACGCCTGGACCATCACGTCCGGCATGCCGGTCCTGTCCGCGCACGTGGTCGTCAGCTCGGACATCCTGAACGCGATCGGCCACGAGAAGATCCTCCACGAACTCCAGGGCTGCCTGGGCGTCCACTTCGACGTCGAGCACTGCACGTTCCAGCTGGAGCCGAGCGGACACGCGGAACACGAGGCGAAGCTCTGCCACTGACGTCCGGCCCGTGCCGGCCGCGGTGCCCCGGGACCGGCGGCCGAGTGGTCGCCCGTAATCCGGAGGCGGCACCGGGGCGCTCCCTGCTAGCGTGGCCGGCGATCCCAGGAGGTGGGTTGATGACGGTCGCGTTCGGCGCTGCCCCGTGCAGCGACATCGTCGTCCCCGTTTCCCGGGCCCGGGGCTGACCCGCCGGTCACCGACGCGTCGGCCGGGCCCCTCATCCAAGGGTTTCCACGTTGACCGACCCCATCGAAAACACCCGACACACCGAACCCACCGCTGCCTGGCGCACCCGCCTGGAGACCTCTGCCGACGTCGGCGAGGTGTACGCGGTGACCGCCGCCGCCTTCGGCCGGGCGGAGGAAGCCGATCTGGTGGACGCGCTGCGCACCGACGCAAAGGCATGGCTGCCCGGCCTGTCGTACGTCGCCGAGGCGCCGGACGGCACGATCGCGGCGTACGCCCTGATCACTCGCTGTCATGTCGACGACGCCCCGGCGGCCGCGCTGGCGCCGGTCGCCGTCCGGCCGGACCGGCAGCGCCGGGGCGCCGGATCGGCTGTCGTACGCACGGTGCTGGAGGCGGCACGCGCGCGGGGTGAGCGACTCGTCCTCGTACTCGGGCATCCCGGGTACTACCCGAGGTTCGGCTTCGGGCCCGCCGCCGCCTACGGCATCCGGCCCGGATTCGACGTGCCCTCCGAACACCTGATGGCCCTGGTCCTCGACGATTCCTTGTCGGTGACACCGGGCACCCTCAGGTATCCGGCCGCTTTCGGCGTCTGACCCACGTCGGCCGTACGTCCCGCTCGGGGCTCCCCCGGGCGGGACATGCGGGAGCCGCGAAGTGCCGGGAGTGCCGGTTTCGTACGGCAGACTTGGGGCTTGAAGACCGATGCGAAGGATGGGTATGCCGATCACACCTGCCACCGCGACGCACAGTTCGTCGAACGGCACCGTTGAAGCGATCTTGCTGGAACTGGTCGACGAGGACGGCAACACGATCGGTACGGCCGAGAAGCTCGCGGCTCATCAGGCCCCGGGCCAGTTGCACAGAGCGTTCTCGGTGTTCCTCTTCGACGAACAGGGCCGGCTGCTGTTGCAGCAGCGCGCCCTCGGCAAGTACCACTCCCCCGGCGTCTGGTCGAACACCTGCTGCGGCCACCCCTACCCGGGCGAGGCACCCTTCGCCGCGGCGGCCCGGCGGACGTACGAGGAGCTCGGGGTGTCGCCGACCCTGCTCGCCGAGGCGGGCACGGTCCGTTACAACCACCCGGACCCCGACTCGGGCCTGGTGGAGCAGGAGTACAACCACCTCTTCGTCGGGATGGTTCAGTCGGTGCTGCGGCCCGACGCGGAGGAGGTCGGCTCGACGGCCTTCGTGACCGCCGCCGAGCTGGCGGAGCGGCACGCCAAAGATCCCTTCTCGGCGTGGTTCATGACGGTGCTGGACGCGGCCCGTCCGGCGATCCGGGAGCTGACGGGCCCGTCCGCGGGCTGGTAGCCGGTCCTCCTACACGCCTGGAGCGAGCGGCAGGGCGGCCCAGATCACCTTGCCGCCGCTCGCGGTGTGCTCGACGTCGCACACTCCGCCGAACTCCCGGGTGACCTCACTCACCAGCAGCAGGCCCCGGCCCCCGGTCTGCCCGTGGTCGGCCTCCAGGGCGGTCGGACGGTAGGGGTGGTTGTCCTCGACGGACACGCGCACCCACTCGGCGCCGACCGCGACCTCCACCGCGAGCACCGGCGACAGAAGTGCCGCGTGCTTGACGGCGTTCGTGACCAGTTCGGAGACGATCAACAGCAATCCATGAACGAGATCGTCCGAGACGGGTACCCCCTGGCGGACCAGCAGATCACGGACGGCGTGCCGCGCCTGCGGCACCGAGGCGTCGACCGCGGGAGCGGTGAACCGCCACACCCCTTCGTACGGCAGCGGTCCCGGCGATCTGACGCCGGGAGTCGCGCCGCCGCCTTCAGGGCTCGGGTCGGACCCCCGCCCGAGGTTCTCCATCGTCCGGTCGCCACCCTTGCGCTCGATTGTCACCACATGTCGAGTGTTGGTAATGCGCTGGTCCGTACCGGATGACTGAACAGAAGTCAGCAATTATCGATGGTTTCTGATCGTCCGCGCATGACCCGGTCTATTCTGCGACAGTTCCTGCCCCCCTTGTGGCGACTTCGGAAACTCTTCGGGTTGTACGGGTTTGCCCCTCAGGTGACCCGATTCGTTCCCCTCGACTCCGTCGCCCACGAAAGGGTCCGATATGGGACGATCCGCACCTCCTCGTGCCATGCCCGGCCTGATCATCCGGTCGGCGGGTGCAGATAGCATCCGGCGTATGGAGCCGCAGCTTTTGCACCACGTCGGCGACGGAGTCGCCACCGTCGTCATTCATCACCCCGCCAAGCGGAACGCCATGACGACGGGGATGTGGCGAGCGCTGCCGCCGCTGCTGGACGAGCTGGCCGTGCGCGCCGATGTGCACGCCCTGGTGCTCACCGGTGAGGGCGGGACGTTCTGCGCCGGAGCCGACATCTCGACGCTGCGGGGCTCTTCAGACGAGGCTCAGGGCCTCGCCGTGCGCGCCGAGGACGCCCTCGCGGCGTTCCCCAAGCCGACGCTGGCCGCGATTCGCGGCTACTGCGTGGGCGGCGGGTCCCAGCTCGCGGCCGCCTGCGATCTGCGGTTCGCACAGGAGGGGTCGCTGTTCGGGGTGACTCCCGCGAAGCTCGGGATCGTCTATCCGTCCTCCTCCACGCGGCGGTTGGCCGCACTGGTGGGTCCGTCCACCGCCAAGTATCTGCTCTTCTCCGGCGAGTTGATCGACACCGAGCGCGCCCTGCGCACGGGCCTGGTGGACGAGGTGCTGCCCGAGGGCCAACTCGACAAGCGGGTCGCGGAGTTCACCCGCGTCCTGGCCGCGCGCTCCCTGCTGACGCAGGCGGCGGCGAAGGAGTTCGCGAACGGGCGCACCGACCGTGACGCGTACTGGGTGGAACAGGCGCGCGGCGGCGGCGACACCGAGGAGGGGGTCGCCGCCTTCCTGGAGCGCAGGCAGCCGCACTTCACCTGGACCCCGTGAGGTCGCGTCGGCCGTGCAGGGCGCATGAGACCGGCGGCCTGAGCGGCTGCGGCTGCCTCTGCATCTACGGCTACGGCTACGGCTACGGCTACGGCTACGGCTACGGCTACGTCAGAAGGAAACGGCTCTTGCTCCGGAACTCCTCGACCAGGTGCGCGGGCGCCTTCTGCGGGGACCCGGCGTCGTAGGGCGGCTGCGGGTCGTACTCGGTCAGCAGCTGGACGGCCTGGGCGTGTTCGTCCCCGGCGATCCGGCCGAGCAGGGTGAGCCCCATGTCGATGCCGGAGGAGACACCGGCCGCGGTCACGTACTTGCCGTCGAACACGACCCGCTCCGCCGTCGGCTCGGCGCCGAACCGCTCCAGCTGGTCGAGGGCCAGCCAGTGGGAGGTGGCCCGGCGGCCGTCCAGGAGCCCCGCGGCGGCGAGCAGCAGGGAGCCGGTGCACACCGAGGTCGTCCAGACACTGGTGCCGTCGGCGGCCCGCAGCCAGTCGAGGAGGACCCGGTTGTCCATCTGCTCGCTCTGGCCCGGCCCTCCCGGTACCACCACGATGTCCGGGTTCGGCACCTCCGCGAGGCTCCGGTCCGCGGTCAGCGCGAGCCGGCCGGTGTCGGAACGGACCGGGCCGGTGCGCTCGGCGACGAAGACGGTGTCCGCGTCGGGCAGGCGGCCGAGGGTCTCGTACGGGCCCACGGCGTCCAGGGCGGTGAAGCGGTCGTAGAGGACGATGGCGATCTGCATCGGGTTCCTTTCGACGAGGGGTCTCGTGCGGGCCCCTGAGTGAGTGGGTGGGTGGGCGCGGGAGTCGCGGCGGACGGGGAGAGGGCCCGTGCCGACCCGTATGAGCTGGGTTCAGCCCGAGGGGAGCAGGGTTCGGCCCGTGGCGGTCGGCGCCGGCCCGAGGGAGCCGGCGTCTGCCCACGCGGGCTGGCGTCCGCCCTGCAGGCCGGCGTCTGCCGATGGGACCGGCGTCAGCCAATGCGGGCCGGCGTCTGCCCATGGGGTCGGCGTCAGCTCATGGGGGCCGGCCGGAAGCGGCGGCGGTACTCGGCGGGTGCCGAGCCGAGGATCTTCACGAAGGTACGGCGCATGGCCTCGGGCGTGCCGTAGCCGCAGGCGCGGGAGACCTCCTCGATGCCGTCGGCGGAGTCCTCCAGCAGACGGCGGGCGTGTTCGAGACGGACCCGCTCGACGTACCGGCCGGGCGTCGTACCCGTCTCGGTCCGGAAAGCGCGGGCGAAGTGGCGGGGCGAGAGACGGGCGCGGGCGGCGAGCGACTCGACGCTCAGGTCGTCGCCCGGGTGCTCGGATATCCACTGCTGGACCTCGCGCAGCGGCTCGCGTCGCGCTGTCTGGGCGGCGAGCTGGGCACTGAACTGGGCCTGGTTGCCGGGGCGCCGGAGGAAGACGACGAGGTGACGGGCGATGGTGAGGGCGGCCTCGCGGTCCAGATCCTCCTCGACGAGGGCCAGGGCCAGGTCGATGCCGGAGGTGACGCCCGCCGAGGTGGCCACGTGGCCGTCGCGTACGTAGATCGGGTCCGGGTCGACCGTGACCGCCGGGTGGTCGTGGGCGAGCTGGTCGCAGTACGCCCAGTGGGTCGTGGCGCGGCGGCCGTCGAGAAGGCCCGCCGCCGCGAGCAGTCCGGCGCCGGTGCAGACCGAGACCAGACGCTCGGCGCGCGGACCGTGGGCGCGCAGCCAGCCGATCAGGCGGGGGTCCGGGCGCCGGGTGCCGCGGCCGCCGGGAACCAGCAGGGTGTGCGGGTCGGGCACGTCGGCGAGCGTCCGGTCCGGGACCAGGACGAGGCCGCTGGAGGAGCGCACCGGGGCGCCGTCCAGCGAGGCCGTGCTGATGCGGTACGAGCCGCCGCGGTAGGTCTCGGCGCCCGCGAACACCTCCAGGGGGCCGGTGACGTCGAGGCTCTGCACGCCGTCGAAGAGGACGATCAGGACCGTTCGCATGCCTCGATTCTCGACCGGCCCGCTCATGGCCGCAATGACGTGGACCCCGCCTTTCCTGCCATGACGGGCCTCACTGTTCACGACATACCAACCAGTCGGTAATGTGCGGGGCATGACTCCTCCCCTGCCGGAGCGCGCCGGGCGCCGCTGCCACAACGTCCTCAACCCGCTGCACTCGACGCACTACTTCTCGCCCGAGCTGCGGCGCGAGCTGGCCGCGGTCGGTATCGAGGACGAACGGGCCGGGTACCTCGCGGCGCGGGCCGCCGCGATGGGCGCGGTCGGCGCGGGCGTGGTGACGGCGACGTTCTTCAACTTCCGGCACGAGCTGGTGGCCGAGCATGTGCCCGCGGTGTGGCGGACGGCCTCCCCGGAGGCGGTCCTCGCGGCACGCGTGCGTGCCGTGGACGCGACGCTCAGGCGGCTGCTCGGCGAGGACGTCATCGTCTCCAAGGACGTGGCCGAGGCCGCGGAGCTCGCCCTGCGCGCGGCCGAGGCCTGCGGCCGGACCGCCCGCCCGCTCTACGCCGCGCACGCGGACCTCCCCGTGCCCGAGGCGCCGCACCTGGCGCTCTGGCACGCGGCCACCCTGCTGCGTGAGCACCGGGGCGACGGTCACCTCGCGGTGCTGCTCGACGCTGAGCTCGACCCGGTGGAGGCCCTGGTGAGCCACACCGCCACCGGCAAGGGCATGGCTCCCCGATGGGTGCTGGGTACGCGCGGCTGGTCCCGGCAGGACTGGGAGGCCGCGTCCGGGCGGCTGCGGGAGCGCGGGTTGCTCGACACGGAGGGCGAGTTGACGCCGGCAGGTGCGGCCCTGCGCCAGGACATCGAGGCCCGGACGGACCGCCTCGACCGTGCCCCCTACGAGCACCTGGGAACCGCCGGGGTGGAGCGGCTCACCGAGATCGCGAAGGGCCTGCTGATGACGGCGTTCGCCGCCGGCGCGTTCCCGGAGGGAATGATCGGCAAGGAATGACCGGCGGGGCCCGAGGTGCCCCGACGTCTCCCGGCGTCTCCCGGCTCCCCCTCCGGGAGACGAAACGGTCCCGGCGCGCGGCGCGCGACCCGTCCGGGTGCCGCCGTGATCCCCCGTTGTCGGTGTCACCTGCCACAATTGCCGCGCAACCTCAGTGGAGAAGGCGGTACGGGATCGTGACGACACCCCTCGTAGGGTCCATCGAAGGCAGGATCGCCGAGGAGCTCGGCGTACGGGAGCGGCAGGTCAAGGCCGCCGTCGACTTGCTCGACGGCGGTTCGACGGTGCCCTTCATCGCCCGCTACCGCAAGGAAGCGACCGAGATGCTCGACGATGCGCAGCTGCGCACCCTCGAGGAGCGGCTGCGCTATCTGCGGGAACTGGAGGACCGGCGCGCCGCGATCCTCGACTCGGTGCGCGAGCAGGGCAAGCTCAGCGCCGATGTCGAGGCGCAGATCAGGGCCGCCGAGACGAAGGCGCGCCTTGAGGACATCTACCTGCCGTTCAAGCCCAAGCGGCGCACCAAGGCGCAGATCGCGCGCGAGGCGGGTCTTGAGCCGCTGGCCGAGGGCCTGCTCGGCGATCCGTCGGTCGACCCGCTCGCCGCGGCGGCGGCCTTCGTCGACGCCGACAAGGGCGTCGCCGACCCGCAGGCCGCCCTGGACGGCGCCCGGTCGATCCTCACCGAGCGCTTCTCCGAGGACGCCGACCTGATCGGCGAGCTGCGCGAGCGCATGTGGGTGCGCGGACGGCTCGCCGCCAAGGTGCGGGAGGGCAAGGAGGAGGCGGGTGCCAAATTCGCCGACTACTTCGACTTCGCCGAGCCCTTCAAGCAGCTGCCCTCGCACCGGATCCTGGCCATGCTGCGCGGCGAGAAGGAGGACGTCCTCGATCTCGTCCTGGAACCCGAGGAGCCCACCGAGGGGCCTTCCTCGTACGAGGGGATCGTCGCCCACCGTTTCGGGATCGCCGACCGCGGCCGTCCTGGCGACAAGTGGCTGACGGACACCGCCCGTTGGGCCTGGCGCACCCGCATTCTCGTGCACCTCGGCATCGACGTGCGCCTCAGGCTGCGCACCGCCGCCGAGGACGAGGCGGTGAACGTCTTCGCGGCCAACCTGCGGGACCTGCTGCTCGCCGCCCCGGCGGGCACTCGCGCCACGCTGGGCCTGGACCCGGGTTTCCGTACGGGCGTGAAGGTCGCCGTCGTCGACGCGACCGGCAAGGTCGTGGCGACGGACGTGATCTACCCGCACGTCCCGGCCAACAAGTGGGACGAGGCCATCGCCAAGCTCGCCCGGCTCGCCAAGGAGCACGCGGTCGAGCTGATCGCGATCGGCAACGGCACGGCTTCGCGCGAGACCGACAAGCTCGCCGGTGAACTCATCACCAGGCACCCGGAGCTGAATGTCACCAAGGTGATGGTGTCGGAGGCCGGGGCGTCGGTGTACTCGGCGTCCGCGTTCGCCTCCCAGGAGCTGCCCGAGATGGACGTGTCGCTGCGCGGCGCCGTCTCCATCGCGCGCCGGCTCCAGGATCCGCTGGCCGAGCTGGTGAAGATCGACCCGAAGTCGATCGGTGTCGGGCAGTACCAGCACGACCTGTCCGAGGTGAAGCTGTCGCGGTCGCTGGACGCGGTGGTCGAGGACTGTGTGAACGGCGTGGGCGTGGACGTGAACACCGCCTCCGCCCCGCTGCTCTCCCGGGTCTCCGGCATCACCTCCGGCCTCGCGGAGAACATCGTGGCGCACCGCGACGCCAACGGTCCCTTCACCTCCCGCAAGGCTCTCAAGAGCGTGGCCCGGCTCGGCCCCAAGGCGTACGAGCAGTGCGCGGGATTCCTGCGGATCCGGGGCGGGGACGACCCGCTGGACGCGTCCAGCGTGCACCCCGAGGCGTACCCCGTGGTGCGGCGGATGGTGAAGACGGCGGGCGACGAGGTCGCGTCGCTGATCGGCAACACGGGTGTGCTGCGCTCGCTGAGGCCGGCCGACTTCGTCGACGAGACCTTCGGTCTGCCGACCGTCACGGACATCCTCCGGGAGCTGGAGAAGCCGGGGCGCGACCCGCGGCCCGCCTTCAAGACCGCCACCTTCAAGGACGGCGTCGAGAAGATCTCCGACCTGGCGTCCGGGATGGTCCTGGAGGGGGTCGTCACGAACGTGGCCGCGTTCGGCGCCTTCGTGGACGTCGGCGTCCACCAGGACGGGCTCGTGCACGTCTCCGCGATGTCCAAGACCTTCGTCAAGGACCCGCGCGACGTCGTGAAGCCCGGCGACATCGTCAAGGTGAAGGTCCTGGAGATCGACATCCCGCGCAAGCGGATCTCGCTGACGCTCCGGCTGGACGACGAGGCGGCGGCCCAGGCCGCCGAGGGCGGCGGTCGTCCCGAGCGGGGCGGTCGGCCACCTCAGCAGCGTGGACAGCGGCAGGGCGGCCGCGCAGGCGGTACAGGGGGCGGCGGTGCGGGGGGCGGCTCCCGGCAGGCTCCGCCGCCGGCGAACAGCGCGATGGCCGACGCCCTGCGGCGCGCGGGCCTGACCGACCCCAAGCGAGGCCGGGGCTGACACACGGAGGGGGCGGCCGCCGTCATCGGCAGCCGCCCCCTCCGCGGTCCGGTCTCAAGGTTCCGCGGTCCGGGCTCGGGTTCCGTGGTCCGGGCTCAAGGTTCCGCGGTCCGGGCTCGGGTTCCGCGATCCGGGCTCGGTGTGCCCCGCGCATCGGTCTCCGCCCGTGCCGCGCGCCGGGCGGTGAGTGCTTCGGTCCGGGCTCAGCGCTCCGTGACCTTGCCGTCCGCCACCTCCAGGCGGCGGGTCGTGCGGACCGCGTCCAGCATGCGGCGGTCGTGGGTGACCAGCAGGAGCGTGCCCTCGTAGGAGTCCATGGCCGATTCCAGCTGCTCGATGGCCGGGAGGTCGAGGTGGTTGGTCGGCTCGTCCAGGACCAGCAGGTTGACGCCCCGGCCCTGGAGCAGAGCCAGGGCCGAGCGGGTGCGTTCTCCCGGGGAGAGGGTGGCCGCCGGGCGCAGGACGTGGTCCGCCTTCAGGCCGAACTTGGCCAGCAGCGTGCGGACTTCGGCGGGTTCCGTGTCCGGGACGGCCGCGCAGAACGCGTCCAGCAGTGACTCGGAGCCGTGGAAGAGCTTGCGGGCCTGGTCGACCTCGCCGACGATCACGCCGGAGCCGACCGTGGCGTGGCCGGAGGACAGTGGGATCCGGCCGAGCAGCGCGCCCAGCAGGGTCGACTTGCCGGCGCCGTTCGCGCCGGTGACGGCCACCCGGTCCGCCCAGTCGATCTGCAGCGTCGCGGGACCGAGGGTGAAGTCCCCGCGCCGCAGCTCCGCGTCCCGCAGGGTGGCGACCACCGCGCCCGATCGCGGGGCCGCCGCGATCTCCATGCGCAGATCCCACTCCTTGCGCGGCTCCTCGACGACGTCCAGCCGCTCGATCATGCGCTGCGTCTGCCGGGCCTTCGAGGCCTGCTTCTCGCTGGCCTCGCTGCGGAACTTGCGGCCGATCTTGTCGTTGTCGTTGTTCGCCTTGCGCCGCGCGTTCTTGACGCCCTTGTCCATCCAGGAGCGCTGCATCTGGGCCCGGCCTTCGAGGGCGGAGCGCTTGTCGGCGTATTCCTCGAAGTCGTCGCGGGCGTGCCGGCGGGCGGTGTCACGCTCTTCGAGGTAGGCCTCGTAGCCGCCGCCGTACAGCGTGATCTGCTGCTGCGCCAGGTCGAGTTCGAGGACCTTGGTGACCGTGCGGGTGAGGAACTCGCGGTCGTGGCTGACGACGACGGTCCCGGCGCGCAGGCCGGAGACAAAGCGTTCGAGGCGCTCCAGACCGTCGAGGTCGAGGTCGTTCGTCGGCTCGTCGAGCAGGAAGACGTCGTAGCGGGAGAGGAGGAGGGAGGCGAGTCCGGCTCGGGCCGCCTGGCCACCGGACAGGGACATCATCGGCTGGTCGAGACCGACCCCGAGCCCCAGGGAGTCGGCGACCTCCTCGGCGCGTTCGTCGAGGTCGGCGCCGCCGAGGTCGAGCCAGCGCTCCAGGCTCGTCGCGTAGGCGTCGTCCGCGCCGGGCGCTCCGTCGACGAGCGCCTGCGTGGCCTCGTCCATCGCCCGCTGGGCCTCGTCGACGCCCGTACGGCGCGCGAGGAAGTCGCGTACGGTCTCGCCCTCCCGGCGCTCGGGCTCCTGCGGCAGGTGCCCGACGGTCGCTGACGGCGGGGAGAGCCGCAGCTCGCCCTCCTCCGGGGCCAGGAGGCCGGCGAGCAGCCGCAGCAGCGTGGACTTGCCCGCGCCGTTGGCGCCGACGAGCCCGATCACGTCGCCGGGGGCGACGACGAGGTCGAGTCCGGCGAAGAGCGCGCGGTCGCCGTGTCCGGCGGTGAGATTCTTGGCGACGAGAGTGGCAGTCATCAGGGAGCCGATTTTAACGGCCCGCGGGATCGCTCCGCGCCGCCGATCTCTGGGGCCCAGGATCCCTGTGCCCCCACGCCCACGGCCCCCGGCCCGCCAGGTCCATGGCCCCGTGACCACCCGCCCACGGCCTCCTGGCCCACCAGGTAGACGGATTCTCGGACCGCCGGGCCCCGGGCGGGCGGTCCCGGGCACCGGAGAGCCCGGTCTGAGGGCCACCGGACAGCGGGGCCCCGACGGCCGCAAGGGCGACGGTCACGGGCCGACAGTCACGGGGCGGACTGTCCGGGCCGCCGGTCAGTGGGTCATCGGTTCCACCAGTACGCTCCCGGTCGTCCGCGCCACGATGAACGACTCCCCCTTCACCGTCCGTGCCTCCAGCGGGATCCGGTGTCGGCCGGGCTCCAGGATTCCGTCGAACACGTCGTACGCGTGCACGCGCGAGAGGCGGTCCAGCCGGTACGCGGTCAGCTGGACCCGGCAGGCGGAGGTGACCTCGACTCCGGCCTCCCCGTCGGCGGCGACCAGCCGGGTGAGCCGGCGCAGTTCCCGCGGGCCGCGGGCCAGGGCGTGCTCGATCTGGGCGACCAGCAGCGGAACGATCGGGGCGAGGCCCTCGACGTGGGCCACGTCGACGCCCGCGTCGCGGAAGGACTCCCGTACGGCGGCCCGTTCCGCCTCGGGGACGGCCCGGCCGAACACCACTGCCCCGTAGGCGCGCAGTTCGTCGGCCGGGACCCCCGTGGCGTCGTAGGCGATGTCGGCGCCGACGCCGATGACGCGCAGAGCGGCGGCCAGCTTCGCGAGGAGGGCGACCCGGGCGCCGATCAGCAGGACGCGGCGGCGGGGGCCCGCGTCGCCGTCGAGCAGCGAGCTCAGCGCGCTGCGGTACTCGGCGCCCTGGAAACGGAACGGCCCTATGCCGTGGTAGCCGTTGCGTTCCAGGTCGGCCCGTTCGCCGGTCTGCCAGGCGAAGTCGCGCCAGACATAGTCGTCGCCCTCTCTTTCGATGAGCGCGGTGACGGCACCGCACTCGATGCCCTCGCACTCGGGACAGCCGTAGATGACGTACCTGCCCTCCTCCAGCGGGGCGTCGGCCTCCAGGAGGAGGCTGCGCACCTGCGCGGTGAAGATCGCGGGTGGTACGTCGGAGGCGAGCGGGGACACCGCGTCGAGGTCGGAGAGCTGGAACAGCAGCGGGCGTCCGTCCACGATGAAGTCGACGAAGTCCCGGTGTATTTGGTAGTCACCGTTGGCGAGGACCCCACCGGCACGCATCGCCGGTGCCAGGCCGAAGGTGGCGTACTCGGCAGACATGTTGTGAGTATCCCCAGACGGAGAGTGATCTGAGCACGGCATGACATATTCCGCTAACGTCCCCGCATGGAGAGGCCCAGGAGCGGCGATGTGATCGTGGTCGGCAGCGGAGTCGTCGGGCTGACGACGGCCGTGGTTCTGGCCGAGGCCGGCAGGCGGGTCCGGGTGTGGGCGCGGGAGCCCGCCGAGCGGACCACCTCGGCGGTTGCGGGGGCGCTCTGGTGGCCCTACCGCATCGAGCCGAAGGCGCTGGCCCGCGCGTGGGCACTCGTGTCCCTCTCCGTGTACGAGGAGTTGGCGGCGCGGCCCGGGGAGACGGGCGTACGCGTGGTCGAGGGGGTCATGGGCGAGACCCGGCTGGACGAGCTGGGGTCGTGGGCGGCCCGGGTGCCGGGGCTGCGCGCGGCGACGGCCGAGGAGTATCCGGGGACCGCGTTGCGGGCGCGGCTGCCGTTGATCGACATGCCGGTGCATCTGCGCATGCTGCGTGAGCGCTTCCTGCGGGCGGGCGGGACGGTCGAGGAGCGGACGGTGACGGACCTCGCGGAGGCGAAGGCGCCGGTCGTCGTCAACTGCGCGGGCCTCGGCGCCCGTGATCTCGTACCGGATCCGGCCGTACGACCCGTGCGCGGACAGCTCGTGATCGTCGAGAACCCCGGGGTACGCGAGTGGCTCGTCTCGACGGACCCGGCGGCCGGGACGACCACGTACGTCTTCCCGCAGCCGGACCGGCTGGTCCTCGGCGGGACCACCGACGAGGACGACTGGTCGCAGGTCCCCGATCCGGAGGTGGCGGCGGAGATCGTCGAGCGGTGCGCGGCGCTGCGCCCCGAGATCGCCGGGGCGCGCGTGCTCGACCACCGGGTGGGGCTGCGCCCGGTGCGCGACACGGTCCGGCTGGAACGCGAAGTCCTGCCGGACGGGCGGGTGTTGGTGCACAACTACGGTCACGGTGGTGCCGGTGTCACCGTGGCGTGGGGATGCGCGCGGGAGGCGGCCGAGCTCGCCGGCCCGACCGCCTCCGCCTGAACTCCGTGCGCGGCGGGACCGCCGCGGCCCGGGCTCGGCCGCCTCAGTGGGTCAGCGGCTCTCCCCCGGGACGCGCAGCGCGGCGCGCGGATCGCCCACGCCTTCGAGGACGGACGCGGCCGGGGCGGCCGTGGAGCCCGCCGTCGCCCGCGCGAACGCGTCGGCGCCGCCCACCAGGGGCACGCGGGCCGAGGTGCGGGAGAGGTCGAGGGTCAGGGTCGGCGTGCTGGAGGGAGGGTCGATCAGGTCCTTGTCGGTGCCCGCGACGATCAGCGCGAGCCGGTGGCCCTTCGGGACGACATGGTCGGTCGCCGCCAGGTCCAGTGTGATGGTGTACGCCCTGCCCGGGGTGAGCGGAACGCCCTGGCCCGAGGCGTAGTTGCCGAGGTCGGCCCAGCCGCGGCTGAGGACCGTGTAGCCGACGTCGGCCCTGGTCGGCCGGGTCACCTTGTAGCAGGAGCTGTCGCCGGTCGTGCTCGGGCCCCAGCAGGTGCGGTCGGTGAGTGTGGCGATGCCCTCGCCGGAGCCCGCGTAGTCGCGGATGGTGTCCGGCCCGAGGTCGACGAGTACCGCCGAGAGGTGGGCTGTCGATGTGGTCGGCGTGGCGGTGACGGTCACCTTGGAGGAGCCGGAGAGCCGCAGGGCGCGGGTGAGCGGCTTGGTGGCGAAGCCCGCCTTGTCGGGGGTCGGCCTGTCGATGTTCGCGGCCCAGTCGGTCTCGCTCAGTAGCGGGTTGTCGGTGAAGGTCTCGGTGCCGGGGTTCCCGCGGAGCCCGAGAGCACCGACGCCCGGCTGCGCGCCGGTGGCCGGGCGCAGGGTCGCGGCCTCGGTGGTGCGGGGCGGCCAGACGGTGGAGGTGGCCCACTGGTCGGGGTGGCGTTCGATGTCGGCCATGGGCTCGTCGTCGATACCGTTGTCGTAGCCGAGGAGTTCATGGTCGAACCAGCGGTGCAGGGTGTCGGCCCAGGCGGTTCGGCGGAAGTCGAAGGGGTCGACGTGACCGGTCTGGGAGAGCCAGATCTTGCGCTCGACACCGTTTTTGGCGAGCGCGTTCCACCACTGGCCGAAGTTCTTGGTGCGGACGTTGAGGTCCTGCATGCCGTGGACGAGGAAGACGCTGGCCTTCACCTTTGCGGCGTCCTTGACGTAGTCGCGCTCGGTCCACAGGGACGTCCAGTCGCCGGTCCGCGGTGCCTCGTCGACCAGTTTCCGCTGCACGGCGGCGCACTTGGTGCGGGCGTCGGGGCTGTCGACGTAGTTGGCGAGCCAGTCGGGGCCCGAGTCGTACAGCGGGGCGCCCTGGGCGAAGTAGTAGTCGTACCAGGAGGAGATGGCGCTGATCGGCACGATGGTCTTCAGACCCTTGACGCCGGTGGCGGCTACGCCGTTGGCGATGGTGCCGTCCCAGCTCTTGCCGATCATGCCGGTTCTGCCGTTGGTCCAGGTGGCCTTGGCCGTGGCGGCGCCGGTACGGGTGGTGTAGGCCTTGGCGCGGCCGTTCAGCCAGTCGACGACCGCCTTGGCGGACTGGATGTCGGAGCGGCCGCCCACGTCGACGCAGCCGTCGGAGCGGTTGGTGCCGGCGAGGTCGACGCCGACGAAGGCGTAGCCGCGCGGTACGAAGTAGTTGTCGTAGAACAGCGGCATCTGGACGACGTGGCCGTTCGCGTCGTACGTCTTCTTCTGGCTCTCGTTGCCGCGCCCGCAGCAGGAGTAGTACGGGCTGGCATCCATGATCACGGGTATCTTGCGGCCCTGCCTGGCGAGTTCGCGGGGCCTGACGATGTCGACGGCGACGCGGTCCTTCTTTCCGTCGCTGTCGCCGTCCAGACCGGTGTCGACCCACACGGACTCACGGATCGCGTTCTCGTACGAGTAGACCGGGGCGCTCTCCCGCGGGGCGCCGTGTGCGGCGGTGGGGGCGAGGAAGGCGGCCATCAGGGCGGCAACCGCCGCCGTCGCGAGCGATCTCCAGGTCGTGAAGCGCATGCGGCGCACTGGTATCGGCATGCGCGGAACGTACCCCGGTCAACTCCCTTGCAAAAGGGGGTAGATGAAAGGTCTGTGGGGCTGGATGACTCATGTCGGCCGAATGGCGATCGTGTGACAGGGGTGGCCGTGGACATGACTGGGGCCACAGGGCCTGAATAGGCTCCGGACACCTTCATGCCCCCACGACTTGGAGCTTGACGTGCACCGCAGACTCATCGCCCCGGGCGCCCTCGCCGCCTCCCTGCTGCTGGCGATCCCGGCATCGGCGGCAAGCTACACACCGGGAGCACCGGGCATCGGCGACCCCTACTACCCGGCCTACGGCAACGGCGGATACGACGTCTCGCACTACGACCTGCGGCTCACGTACCAGCCGCGGACGGACGAACTGGAGGGCACGGCCACCCTCCTGGCGACCACGACACAGGACCTGTCCCGGTTCGATCTGGACTTCCTGCTCGACGTGAGCGAGGTCCGGGTCAACGGCGCGAAGGCGTCGTTCGCCACGTCGGGCCAGCACGAGCTGGAGATCACTCCGGCGAAGCCGCTGGCCAAGGGCACCTCGATCACCGTCGTCGTGCGCTACAGCGGAGTGCCGTCCACGAAGAGCGCGTACGGCTTCTCGACCTGGCACCGCACCCCGGACGGGGCGGTCGCCGCGGACGAGCCCGAGTCGGCGTGGTGGTGGTACCCGAGCAACGACCACCCGCTCGACAAGGCGACGTACGACGTGTCGGTGGCCGTTCCGGACGGTACCCAGGCGATCTCCAACGGCACGCTCCAGTCGACGAGTTCACGGCTCGGCTGGACCCGCTACAACTGGCGGTCGAACAAGCCGCAGGCCACGTATCTCACCACCCTCGCGGTCGGGAGGTTCGACATCACGACGGGCACGTCCGAGGGCGGCGTCCCGGTCGTCAACGCCTACAGCAAGGACCTCGGCGACAACGACGGCGCGGCGCGCGCCAGTGTCGAGCGGACGGGGGAGCTCGTCGACTGGCTGAGCGGCTACTTCGGGCCGTATCCCTTCAGTTCCGCCGGCGGGTACGTCCCCAACACCACCACCGGATACGCGCTGGAGACCCAGACCCGGGTGTACTACAGCCCCCGGCAGTTCGCGAACGGCTCCAACACCTCCGTGGTCGTGCACGAGTTGGCGCACCAGTGGTACGGCGACGATGTGTCGCTGAAGGGCTGGAAGGACATCTGGATCAACGAGGGCTTCGCGCGGTACGCGCAGTGGCTGTGGTCGGAGCACGAGGGCGAGGGCACGACGCGGGAGCTCGCGGACTACGTGTACGCCTCGCATCCGGCGGACGACGCCTTCTGGACGGTGGCGCCCGGCGATCCGGGGCCGGACAACCAGTTCGACACCGCGGTCTACGACCGGGGCGCGCTGGCGGTACAGGCGCTGCGCGAGGCGGTCGGAGACGACGCGTTCTTCGCGATCCTGAAGGGGTGGCCGAAGGAGCACGCGTACGGGAACGCGTCCGTCGGCGACTTCCAGAAGTACGCCGAGCAGGTGTCCGGCACGTCGCTCGCGGCGCTCTTCGACACCTGGCTGTTCCAGCCGTCGAAGCCGGCGGCGCCCGAGGCACGGGGTGCGGGGATCGCCGTGGCCCCGGTGGCGAAGGGGGCCGTGGCCCGGCCGAAGTCGTGGAAGAAGATCGCCGCTACTGACGCGGTCCACTCCGGCTGAGACGAAGGCCGCCCGCCCCGTGGCACGGTTCAGCGGCGGGTGGCCTTCTCCTCCGACTCGGACACCTGGGACAGGAGTTCGTCGCGGCTGACGGCGTCGGCCCGGGTCGCGGGCACGGTGCAGGCGTAGGCTCCGGCCACCGCGCCGTACAGGGCGCAGCGCCGGACCGGTTCGCCGGTCAGACGGCCGAACAGGAAGCCGGCGGCGAAGGAGTCCCCGGCGCCGTTCGAGTCGACGACGGGCGTACGGGGCTGGACCGCCGGGACGTGGGTCAACTCGTCGTCGGCCAGCAGGTAGGCGCCCTCCGCGCCGGCCGTGGCGACGACCACCTCGGCCCGGCCCCTTTCCACGATCCGCCGCATGGTGCGCTCGGGGTCGGCGAGGGCCGTGGTGGAGACGAACACGATGTCGGCGGCGTACGCGAACGGCTCGTGGTAGGGGTTCTCGCCGTCCCAGTTGTGCAGGTCGGTCGAGAGGGTCACCCCGGCCTCCCGCAGGACCGGCAGGGCGAAGGCGCACGGGTGGGTGATGGACACATGGGCGTGCCGGCTGGCCGCGGCCAGGTCCCGGACCGTCTTCTCGGGCAGCCGGTCCGCCGCGCGCGAGCGGCTGTCGTCGTACAGGGACAGCCTGCGCCCGTCGGGGCCGACGAGATTCACCGCGCGCTTGGTGCCCGCGGGCTGGGGCACCTCGGTGAGCGCGATGCCCCGGTCGCGGTGCAGGGCTCGCACCAGGTCGCCCTCGGGGTCGTCGCCGAGCATGTCGAGGTGGTGCGTGCGCAGGCCGAGGGCGTGCAGGCCCAGTGCGACGAAGTCACCGGTCTGCCCGGCCCGGGTCTCGATACCGGGACGGATCATGTAGCTGTCGGCGTAGGGAAGCGGCAGTTCGGGGACGTGGACGATCGTGTCCACACCCGCACCGCCCAGGACGAGGACGTCGATGTCGCGGCTCATGACCCTCCCTCTCGACTGCGATCAGCGAGTCAAGCAGGCCCCGGCCGACACGGCAAGAAGTTGCAGAAACTTTCGCAAGCCCGGCCTCGTCATCGAGCGGCTGGTGAGACGGGTCTGGCGGTGACGGTGTACGTGGACGCGAGCCCGGCGCCGTCGGCTTCGAAGGCCGCGTGGGCCGCGTGGGCCGCGTGGGCCGCGTGGGCCGCGTGGGCCGCGTGGGCCGCGTGGGCCGCGTGGGCCGCGACGCGCGGTGCTCGTGGACGGGCGCTTTCACAACACTGGTGGGACAGCAATACTGTTGCACCGCGCCGCCACCGGTCACCCAGGGCGCGCGCCGTACGACGGGAGAGGCGAGGACCTGCCATGACGACGGACACCGAGGAGCCGACGCTCACGGTCGACGAGCTGGCCGCGCGGGCGGGCGTCACGGTCCGTACGGTCCGCTTCTACAGCGCCAGGGGCCTGCTGCCGCCGCCCGTGATCGGCCCCCGGCGCGTGGGCCACTACAGCCAGGAGCATCTGGCCCGGCTCGCGCTCATCGAGGAGTTGCGGCACCAGGGCATGACGCTGGCAGCGATCGAACGCCATCTGACGCAGCTGCCACCCGGCTTGAGCGCTCAGGACCTCGCCGTCCACCGTGCCGTGGTGGCCTCCTGGGCGCCCGACGCGACGGAGGACGTGAGCCGGGAGGAGCTGGAGCGGCGGGCCGGACGGCCGCTCGGTGACGCGGACCTGGAGCGGCTCGCCGCGATGGGCGTCATCCAGCGGACCGGCGACTCCGTCCGGCTGGACCCCGGACTGCTGAAGCTCGGCGTGGAGCTCCTGGACGTACCGATCGCGCACGAGACGATCCTCGCCGCGCGGACCGTCCTGCTGGAGCACTCGCGGGCGGCGGCCCACGAACTGTCCACGCTGCTCCGCGACGCTGTGGGCGAACGGGAGTCCGTGGCGGCGGTGAAGTCGCTGTCGGCGCACATGCAGCCGCTGGTGGTGCAGGCGCTGCTCACCTCGTTCCAGCGTTCGCTGAAGGACGAGTTGCGGGAGTGGCTCAAGGACTCCTGATCCCGGTTCGGTCCGCCTCGGCGGCTCGCGAGCTCACAAGTAGGCGGATCCGCCCGCCACGTTGAGGGTCTGGCCGGTCAGGAAGCCGCTGCCCTCGTCGACCACGTACAGGAGGGTGGAGACGAGGTCGCACGGCCGCTGGGTCCGCTGGACGACCTGCTGCGCGCGGACGTGTCCGAAGCCGCCGTGCGCGCCGACGGTCCGTTCGGCGGTGGCGGTGCGCACCATGCTCGGCGCGATCGCGTTCACGGTGATGTCGTACGGTCCCAGCGCGGACGCCAACGCCCGGGTGAAGCCGATCAGTCCGGCCTTCGAGGAGACGTAGGCGACCATCGTGGGCGGTGCCGTGAGGACGGCCGCGGAGGTGATGTTCACGATACGGCCCCAGCCGGCCTCCTTCAGATACGGCAGGACGGCACGGGTCATCAGGAACGGCGCCTCCAGGTTGACGCGCATGACCCGCCGCCACTCCTCGGGCGTGGTGTCCTCGAAGGCCGACTCCGGGTACACACCGGCGTTGTTGACGAGCACGTGCAGGGTGCCGAACCGGTCGATGACGTGCTCCAGCGCCATCGCGACCTGCGCCTCGTCGGTGACGTCCGCGATCAACTCCACATAGTCCAGTACGCGTTTCGCCGTCTCGGGCTGCGGGACCAGGTCCATGCCCGCGACCCGGTAGCCGCGCCCGGCGAGCGCGACGGCGAATTCCTGTCCGAGGCCCTGTGCCGCTCCGGTCACCAGGGCGGTACGTGTCTCCATGCGCCGAGTGTGAAGAGCCGTCGGGCGGGCGGCAAGAGCGCATTCCACTCGCCGGAACGGCCCTGTTGCCGCGGGCGTTCGCCGGGCCCACGCTGCGGGGCGACCGCCCAGCGTCAGCCGTACGTACGGGAGCCGTGCCCGATGACCGAGACCGAGCATGCCGTGGACGACGCCGAGCGCTCCAGCGAACAGGGCGGCGACCGAAGGAGGTCGGGGGCGTTCCCCGGCCGGCTGATCCGTGACGAGCTGGGTGTGCTCGTCGTCCTCGGGCTGCTGATCGCGGCGATCGGCATCCCCTACCCCGACTTCCTCGACAGCGACAACCTGCTCAGCACCGCGCACAACTCCGTCTACATCTCTCTGATGGCGTGCGGGATGGTCTTCGCGCTCGCCATGCGGGAGGTCGACCTGTCGGTGGGCGGCACCTATGCGATGTGCCTGGTCGTCGGCGCGCTGCTGGTGCGCGACGGTACGCCGCCCTGGCTGGCGGTCCCGGTGATGCTGGCCACCGGCATCGCCCTCGGTGTCTTCAACGCGCTGGTCACGACGCTGCTCGCGCTGCCCTCGTTCATCGTGACGCTCGGCACGCTGATGCTCTACCGCGGTGTCGGGCTCGCGCTCGCCGACGGCAGGCAGATCACCGATCTGCCGCTCGACGACTCGTTCTTCACGCTGGCGGGCGGTGACGCGGCGGGGGTTCCGTGCGCGCTGTGGGTGCTGCTCACCGTGGTCGTCGTGCTGACGGTCGTGCTGACGCGGACGCGCTACGGGGCGCGGGTGCGGGCGATCGGCTCCAATCCCGACGCGGCCGAGTTCAGCGGTATCCCCGTCGTCCGCACCCGGGTGCAGGCGCTCGCCCTGTCCGGACTGACCACGGCCTGCGCGGCGGCGCTCGCGCTCGCGTTCTACGGGGCCGGCGACCCGACGCTCGGCCAGGGTTACGAACTGCAGGCCATCGCCGCGTGCATCATCGGCGGCACCCCGCTCGCGGGCGGGCGTGGTTCGGTGGTCGGCGCGGTGGCCGGGGCGATGATCCTGGCCGTGGTCGCCTCCGGACTCGTCTTCTTCGAAGTACCCATCAACTGGACGTCGTTCGCGACCGGTGGCGTGATCCTCGTCGCGGTCGCGGCGGACAGCGCGCTGCGCAGGACCGGCCGCCGACGTCGCTGACGTCCCCTGGTGAAGTCCCCCGGTGAAGTCCCCCGGCCCGAAGGCTTCCCCCTTCGGACCTCAGAGCCCGTCCGGAGCCGCTTGGAGGCCGTGATGCACCCCCGATTGCGTACGCTGCTCGCCCTGCCCGCCGCGCTGGCCCTGCTCGCCGCCGCCGGGTGTGGCACCGACAGCGGCTCCGACGGCAAGAACGGCCGGCTCGACATGGGCATCGCCGTGGCCAACATCAGCCTGAACTTCGCCCACGAGATGGTCCTCGGCGCGGAGAGCGCCGCGAGCCACCAGGGAAACGTGAACTTCAAGGCCGTCGGGCCGCCCAACACGGACGGGCCCGCCGAGGTGCAGCTCTTCCAGAACCTGACCGCCCGCGCCAAGGACGGCATCGTCCTGGAGAACCTCGACCCGCCGATCTTCACCCGGCCCGCCGCCCGCGCCGTCGACCAGGGCATCCCCGTCGTCGCCCTGGACACCTCACCGACCGACGGCAGCAAGATCGGCTTCTACGTGGGCAACGACAACTACGGGCTGGGCGAGCTGATGGCGAAGGAGGCGCTCAAGCGGCTGGGCAAGGACCCCCGGGGGCAGATCGTGATCGGCGTGCCCAACCCCGGGACGCCGGTGCTGGACAACCGGGCCAAGGGCATCGCCGACACGTTCAGGAAGCAGGCTCCGAACGTCGAGGTCCTGGGTCCCTTCCAGACGTACAGCGACCCCGGGCAGAACTACAGTTCCTGGTCGGCGCAGGTCAACGCGCACCCCGAGGCACTGGCCTTCCTCGGTGTCGGTGACGCCGACAGCTACAACCTCGCGAAGATCAAGAAGGCCGAGCACGGCAGTTGGCTGACCGCGGGCTTCGACGTCGACCCGAAGACCCTCGACGCGGTCAAGGACGGCTCGAACTTCGTCACCATCGACCCGCAGCACTTCCTCAAGGGCTATCTGTCCACGGCGATGCTGATCGAGGCGGTCCGCGACCACGACGGCAAGCTCCTCGACGGCTGGTTCCTGTCCCCCGGTGGAGTGGTCGACGGGTCCAACATCGACGAGATCATCACGCGCCAGAAATCCGCGAAGGCCGCCTACGCCTGGTACAAGCCGACGATCGACAAGCTGCTGGGCGACCAGAAGGCCCAGCTGAAGCCCCTGAAGGACGCCCGCTGACATGGGCGACGGCGAGATGCTGGTGGCGTGCGACCTGGTCAAGTCCTACGGCGGGGTCAGAGCCCTGGACGGCGCGGGCATCAGCCTGCGCGGCGGCGAGGTCCACGCGCTGGTCGGCGAGAACGGCGCCGGCAAGTCCACGCTCGTGGGCATCCTGTCCGGCGCGGTGGCGCCCGACGAGGGAACGGTTTGGACGGCACGGGAGGCGCGGGAGGCACGGGAGGCGCTTGAGGCGCGGTCTGGTGGAATCGCCGTCGTGTCGTAGGAGTTGAGCCTCTTTCCCGACCTCACCGTCCGCGAGAACCTCTACCCCCACCTTCCCCCGCGCCGTTTCGGCCTCCTCGACCGGGGCGCGATGGACCGCGCGGCCCGGCCGGTTCTCGCCGAGCTCGGTCTCGACGTCGACCCCGGCACGCCACTGGCCGAACTCACCTTGGCCGACCGGCAGTTGACCGAGATCGCGCGGGCGCTGCTGCGCCGCCCCCAGGTACTGGTGCTGGACGAACCGACCTCCGCGCTGCCCGCCGCCGCGGTGGACCGCCTGGAGCGTGTCCTGCGCGCTCTGACGGCACGCGGCCTCGCCGTCCTGTATGTCACCCATTTCCTGGAGGAGGTGATGCGCTTCGCCCAGCGCGTCACGGTGCTGCGGGACGGGCGGGTCGTGCTCCCTGGGGCACGCCGCGCCGATGTCGATGTGCCGGAGCTGGTGACGGCCATGCTCGGTGGCGCTCCGCCGGGGCCCGTACGCCGTTCGCGCACCGTCGACGACGGGCCGCCGCCGGTGGTGCTGTCCGGGGTGAGCGTCCCGGGGCGGCTCACCGACGTCACGTTCACGGTGCGGGCGGGCGAGGTGGTGGGGGTGGCCGGACTCCAGGGAGCGGGCCATCTCACCGCTCTGGAGGTGGTGTGCGGGCGTACGGCGGTCTCGGCGGGGCGCGTCGATGTGGGCGGGCGGGGGCTGCCCCGGTCCCTGCGGGCGGCAGTGCGCGCGGGGGTGGCCTTCGTGCCGAGCGACCGGAAGCGCTACGGGCTGATGACCGAGCGCACGGTCTGGGAGAACGCCACCGCGGTGAACGGGCTGGCCCTGGGGCGCGGCGGCATGCTGCCCTCGCGCGCCCGGCTGATCCGGAGCACGCAGGATCTGACCGACCGGCTGCGGCTGCGGGGCGCTCCGGACGACATCGTGGCCCGGCTGTCCGGCGGCAACCAGCAGAAGGTCGTCTTCGCCAAGTGGCTGGCCACCGCACCGCGGATCGTCGTCCTCGACGATCCGACGCGGGGCGTGGACGTCGGCGTACGCGCCGAGATGCACCGGATCGTCGACGAGTTGGCCGCGTCGGGGGCGGCGGTGCTGACGGCGTCGACCGATCCGGCGGAACTGACCGAACTGTGCGACCGGGTGCTGGTGTTCGTGCGGGGGCGGCTCGTGGGCGAGGTGCACGGCGAGCGGCTCACGGAACACGCCCTGGCGGTGGCGATGCAGTCGGGGGTGACGCGGGCCGCAGAACGGTGAGCGCGGGGCGCCGGCGGGAGCGGGTCGAGAGGGGCCGCAACCCGCTCACCGTGCGGTCTCTCACGCCGACAGTGCGCGCGTCAGTGCCCGTGCCGCCGCACAGACCCGCGCCCCGACGCGGTCCATGTCCAGACGGCGGGTGCCGCCGGTGACCGAGAGCGCGGCGATCGGACGCGGTCCCGAAGGGCCCTGTTCGTAGACGGGGGCCGCGACGGCCGAGACCCCGATCTCGGCCTCCTCCAGGTTGACGCCGTAGCCACGGGCCCGGGTCGCGGCGAGGTCGCGGGCGAGCTGGCCCGGCAGGACGAGGGTGCGCGGGGTCAGGCGCGGCAGGGTCCGGTGCGGCGGCCGGGGAGCGTGGGCGAGGAAGACCTTGCCGGTGGCCGTGCAGTGGGCGGGCAGCCGCCCCCCGGTGCGCGAGACGATCGGGGTGGCGCGGCGGCCGGTGACCTTCTCCAGGAAGAGGGTGTCGGGCCCGTCGGGGACGGCGAGGTGCACGTTCTCGTGCGTCTCCTCGTGGAGATCGCCGAGATAGGGCAGCGCGATGTCCCGCAACTCCCGGGCGGACGGCGCCGATTGCCCGAGGACGAACAGGGCGAGCCCGATGCGGTAGCGGCCCTCGGAGGTGCGCTCGACGAGTTCCAACCGGACCAGTTCGCCGATCAGCCGGTGCGCGCTCGGCTTGGGCAGCCCGGTGCGCAGGGCCAGTTCGGCGAGGCTCAGCGCCTCCTTGGACTCTCCGCAGGCACGCAGCAGCGCCGCACCGCGCGCGAGCACCGACTTCGGGACCGCTCCGTCCGTCATGGACCGATGGTCGGGCGCCGGAGCCCGGATGACAAGATGCGGGCCACCGTCGGCCGCCGACCGTCGCCGAAGCGGTACGTCGATCGGCGGCGAGCGTACAACTGGCCATATGCAGTGGGTGAGTTAGCCGAGGCCTTCGACCGGAGGCGGACGTCCCGGTGGCGCCACCGGAACGGCGCGCCTCCGTGGGCTACCGGAGCGGCACGTCGAGCAGCATCGGGCGCGTGAGTTCGCCCGCTCCCGCGACGAGTTCCCGTACGTGGTCGGCGCTCTCGGCCCGGACGGCGTCGATCCCGAAGAATCCCGCCGCCCGGGTGAAGTCGAGTACGCCGAGCTCCGTCCCGGGACATGGGCCTTGGCCGCCCATCGCCTCATAGGTGTCCTGGAGGGTGCGGTAGGCGCCGTTGCCCATCACCACGAACAGCACCGGTACCGCGTAGCGGGCCGCGCTCCACAGTCCCTGCAGGCCGAACAGGGCGCAGCCGTCCCCGAGGACGGCGACCACGGGCCGCCCCGGCTCGGCGAGCGCCCGGCCGACGGCGGCGCCGATCCCCCAGCCGAGCCCGCCGCCGACGGTGTGGGTGTAGCTGCCGGGCCGGTCCAGCCGTACCAGCCGGCGCAGCAACAGGCCCACGGTGATGGCCTCTTCGACGACCGCGGCGCCGGGCGGCAGCCCGTGTGCCACGGCGTGGGCGGCGGCCCAGGGCGCGAGCGGCGCCGGGGAGTACGCGGCGCGGGCCGCGGCTTCCGCGCGGCCCCGTTCGGCCGTGTGCCGCTCGGCGGCACGCAGCACTCTGGCCTTGGCCCTGTGGGCGGGGACCTGGTCGCGCAGCAGGTCGGCGAGCCGGTCGAGGGAGGGGGTGAGGGCGCCGACCAGCCCGAGGTAGGCGGTGAAGTTGCGGCCGATCTCGTCCGGGTCGGAGTCGAGCTGGACGACGGTGATGCCGGGCGGCAGCGCGGGGCCCGGGCTGTAGTGGTGCGGGGTGAAGGCGTGCGCCCCGGCGATCAGGACGGTGTCGTACGGCGCGAGCGCCTCGCGGATGGCTTCGTGGCGCGGTGGCAGCATGCCGGCGTACAGCGGGTGGGTGGTCGGGAAGTCGAGGCAGTCGGCCATCGGCTGGTGGTGGACGGGGGCTCCGCAGGTCTCGGCGAGGCGCACGAGCGCCGGAACGGCGTCGTCGCGGCCCACCCCGTCACCGGCCACGACGGCGGGGCGGGCGGCTTGGCCGAGCAGCACGGCGGCGCGGTCGAGGCCGACGGCCGGACCGGCGCGGGGAGTCGGTGTGCGCGGCGGGACCTCGACCTCGGTGTCCTCGGCGAGCAGGTCCATCGGCACGGACAGGAACACCGGCCCGGCGGGCGGCCGGAGTGCGAGAGCGAAGGCGCGGCGCACGGCGAGCGGGAGGTCACGGGCGTGCTGGACGTCGACGGCCGCCTTGACGGCGGGGCGGGCGAGCCCGACGAGGTCGCCCGAGAGCATCGGGTCCTGCTGGAGATGGCGGCGGTCCTGCTGGCCCGCCATCACCACCAACGGGGTGCGGGAGCGGCGGGCGTTGAGCAGACCGATGAGTCCGTTGGCGAGCCCGGCGGCGATGTGCAGGCTGACGAAGGCGGGCCGCCCGGTCGCGCGGGCGTATCCGTCGGCCATGGAGACGACGGCGCCCTCGTGGACGCCGAGCACGTATTCGGGCGCGTCGGCGGTCTCCGCGAGGGCGGCCAGGAAGGGCAGTTCGGTGGTGCCGGGGTTGCCGAAGACGCGGTCCACGCCCTCGCCGCGCAGGATGTCCAGCAGAGCGAGGGCGGGACGGCAACCCATAGGGGGCTCCTCGGCGGGGACGGGTACCGGTTCGCCGGTCAGCGTCCGGTGCCCGCCCCCGCGGAGCAAGTCCCTCATACCACTCAGCGACACGTCACCTCGTGGCGTGTGCCGGGATGCGGCGTGGGCCTGGGCGCTTGGTGGCGCCCGGGCGTGACGCGCCCCCGGTCAGGTCGCGTCGGTGAACCGCTCGCCCGTCTGCGCCTTTTCGACGAGCAGCGCCGGCGGGAGGAAGCGGTCCCCGTAGCGCTCGGCGAGCTCCCGCGCGCGGGCGACGAACGCGGCCGGGCCGGTGCCGGTGGTGCCCTCGTAGCCGTTGACGTACTGCAGGACACCGCCGGTCCAGCCGGGGAAGCCGATCCCGAAGATGGAGCCGATGTTGGCGTCGGCGACGGAGGTCAGGACGCCTTCCTCCAGGAGCCGGACGGTGTCCAGCGCCTCGGAGAAGAGCATGCGCTCCTTCATGTCCTCGAACGGGATCTCGTGCCCCGCCGTACCGAAGTGCTCGCGCAGCCCCGGCCACAGCCTGCCGCGCTTGCCGTCCTCCGCGTACTCGTAGAAGCCGGCGCCGCCGCTGCGTCCGGGGCGCCCGAAGTCGTCGACCATGCGGTCGATGACGGCCTCGGCGGGGTGGGTGTCCCAGGTGCCGCCCGCCTCCTCGACGGCCTGCTTCGACTCCTTGCGGATCTTGCGCGGCAGGGTGAGCGTCAGCTCGTCCATGAGGGAGAGGACCTTGGCCGGGTAGCCGGCCTGGGCGGCGGCCTGCTCGACGGAGGCGGGCTCGATGCCCTCGCCGACCATCGCGACGCCTTCGTTGATGAAGTGCCCGATGACGCGGGAGGTGAAGAAGCCGCGCGAGTCGTTGACGACGATCGGGGTCTTCTTGATCTGCCGTACGAGGTCGAAGGCGCGGGCGAGTGCCTCGTCGCCGGTGCGCTCGCCCTTGATGATCTCGACCAGCGGCATCTTGTCGACGGGCGAGAAGAAGTGCAGCCCGATGAAGTCGTCCTGCCGCTCCACGCCCTCGGCGAGCGCGGTGATGGGCAGCGTCGAGGTGTTGGAGCAGAGCAGCGCGTCGGGCTCGACGATGTTCTGGATCTCCTGGAACACCTTCTGCTTGAGCGCGGTGTCCTCGAAGACGGCCTCGATGACGGCGTCGCAGCCCGCGAGGTCGTTCGGGTCGGCGGTGGGCGTGATGCGGGCGAGCAGTTCATCGGCCTTCTCCTGGGTCGTACGTCCCCGGGAGACGGCCTTGGCGCAGAGCTTTTCGGAGTACGCCTTGCCCTTGGCGGCGGCCTCCGCCGTCACGTCCTTCAGGACGACGTCGATGCCCGCGCGGGCGCACGAGTAGGCGATGCCCGCGCCCATCATCCCGGCGCCGAGAACCGCGGCCTTGCGGACCGGGCGCGGCTCGATGCCCTTGGGGCGGTTGGCGCCGGAGTTCACGGCCTGGAGGTCGAAGAAGAACGCCTGGATCATGTTCTTCGAGGTCTGGCCCGCGGCCAGCTCGACGAAGTAGCGGGCCTCGATGACCTGGGCCGTCTCGAAGTCGACCTGAGAGCCCTCGACGGCGGCCGCGAGGATGTTGCGCGGGGCCGGGTAGGGCGCGCCGTTGGTCTGCTTGCGCAGGTTGGCCGGGAAGGCGGGCAGGTTGGCCGCGAACTTCGGGTTGGCCGGGGTGCCGCCCGGGATGCGGTAGCCCGGCTTGTCCCAGGGCTGCTGGGACTCGGGGTTGGCGTCGATGAACGCGCGGGCCTTGGCGAGCAGTTCCTCGGGTGTGGCGGCCACCTCGTGGACGAGGCCGTTCTCCTGGGCGCGCGTCGCGTTGTACTGCGTGCCCTGGAGGAGGACCTTCAGCAGGGCGTCGGCGATGCCCAGCAGCCGTACGGTGCGGACGACTCCGCCGCCTCCGGGGAGCAGGCCGAGGGTGACCTCGGGGCAGCCGATCTTGGTGCCGGAGGTGTCGAGGGCGACCCGGTGGTGGCAGGCGAGGGCGAGCTCGAAGCCGCCGCCCAGGGCCGCGCCGTTGATCGCCGCGACGACCGGCTTGCCCAGGGTCTCGATGCGGCGCAGGTTGCGCTTGATGGCGAGGCCGCCGTCGAGGAGGTCCTGGGCGGTCCCGGGAGTGACGCGGATGAGGTCGCGCAGGTCGCCGCCCGCGAAGAAGGTCTTCTTGGCGGAGGTGAGGATGATGCCCCGGATCGAGTCCTTCTCGGCTTCCAGGCGGTCGGTGATCGCTGCGAGGGAGGCGCGGAACGCCTGGTTCATGGTGTTCGCGGACTGGTTGGGGTCGTCGAGGACGAGGGTGACGACGCCGGTCTCGTCCTGTTCCCAGCGGATGGTGGTGGGCTCAGTGCTCATCAGGGGATGCTCCGTAGATCCTTGATCCGTTGGGAAGGTCAGACGCGCTCGACGATCGTGGCGATGCCCATGCCGCCGCCCACGCACAGGGTGGCGAGGCCGTACCGCTTGTCCTGGCGCTCCAGTTCGTCGACGAGGGTGCCGAGGATCATCGCGCCGGTGGCGCCGAGGGGGTGGCCGAGCGCGATGGCGCCGCCGTTGACGTTGACCTTGTCCAGCGACAGGCCCATGTCCCGCACGTAGCGCAGGACGACGGCCGCGAAGGCCTCGTTGATCTCGACGAGGTCGATGTCGTCGATGGTCAGGCCGGCCTTGGCGAGCGCCTTGCGCGTCGCGGGCGCGGGCCCGGTGAGCATGATGGTGGGCTCGGAGCCGGAGACGGCGGCGGAGACGATCCGCGCGCGCGGGGTGAGGCCGTAGCGCTCGCCCACCTCGCGGGAGCCGATGGCGACCAGCGAGGCGCCGTCGACGATGCCCGAGGAGTTGCCCGCGTGGTGGACGTGGTCGATCTGCTCGACCCAGTGGTACTTCTGCAGCGCCACGGCGTCGAAGCCGCCCAGGTCACCGATGTCGGCGAACGACGGCTTCAGCCTGGCGAGCGAGTCGGCGGTCGTGCCCGGACGCAGGAACTCGTCGTGGTCGAGGATCGTGAGACCGCTGCGGTCCTTGACGGGGACGACGGACTTCTCGAAGCGGCCGTCCTTCACGGCCGCGGCGGCACGCTCCTGGGAGAGGGCCGCGTACTCGTCGACGTCGCGGCGCGTGAAGCCCTCGATGGTGGCGATGAGGTCGGCGCCGATGCCCTGCGGAACGAAGTTGGTGGCGAGGTTGGTCATCGGGTCGGCGAACCACGCGCCGCCGTCCGAGGCCATCGGTACCCGCGACATCGACTCGACGCCGCCCGCGAGCACCAGGTCCTCCCAGCCCGAACGGATCTTCATCGCGGCCAGGTTGACGGCTTCCAGGCCCGAGGCACAGAAGCGGTTCTCCTGGACGCCGGCCACCGTGTCGGGCAGTCCGGCGGCGATCGCGGAGATACGGGCGATGTCGGAGCCCTGGTCGCCGACCGGGCCCACGACACCGAGGACGATGTCGTCGATGGCGGCCGGGTCGAGGCCCGGGAAGCGCCGCTGCACCTCGTGGATGAGCCCGACGACCAGGTCGATGGGCTTGGTGCCGTGCAGGGCGCCGTTCTGCTTGCCGCGGCCGCGCGGGGTGCGGATCGCGTCGTACACGTACGCTTCGGTGCTCACTGGTAAGCCTTTCGGGGAGTGTTAGCCGAGCAGGGAACGGCCGATGATCTCCTTCATGATCTCGGTGGTCCCGCCGTAGATGGTCTGGATGCGTCCGTCGGTGAAGGCCCGGGCGACCCGGTACTCCGTCATGTAGCCGTAACCGCCGTGCAGTTGAAGGCACCGGTCGGCCACTCTCTTCTGCAGTTCGGTGGCCCACCACTTGGCCATGGAGGCGTGCACCGCGTCGAGTTCGCCGTCGGAGTGGTCGACGATGCACCGGTCGAGGAAGGTGCGGGTGACGGCGCACTCGGTGGCCATCTCGGCTATCTCGAAGCGGATGTGCTGGAGTTTCGCGAGCGGCCGCCCGAACGCCTCGCGCTCCTTCACGTACTGGGTGGTGATCTCCAGCAGGTACTCGGCACCGGCGATGGCGGCGACGGCGATGCCCATGCGCTCCTGCGCGAGGTTCGTCATGAGGTGGACGAACGCGCCGTTCAGCTCGCCGAGCAGGTTCTCCTTGGGCACGCGCACGTCGTTGAAGAACAACTCGGCGGTGTCCTGCGACTTCTGGCCGATCTTGTCGAGGTTGCGGCCGCGCTCGAAGCCTTCCGCGCCACGCTCGACGACGAGCAGCGACAGCCCGCGCGCACCGCCTTCGGGGGTGGTCCTGGCGACCACGATCACCAGGTCGGCGAGGATGCCGTTGGAGATGAAGGTCTTGGAGCCATTGAGCAGGTAGTGATCGCCCTTGTCCTCGGCGTGCGTGGTGATGCCCTGGAGGTCGGAGCCGGCGCCGGGTTCGGTCATCGCGATCGCCGTGATGATCGAGCCGTCGCAGAAGCCGGGCAGCCAGCGCCGCTTCTGCTCCTCGGTGGCGAGGTCCGTCAGATACGGCCCGATGATGTCGTTGTGCAGCCCGAGGGCGAGACCGGCCGCTCCCGCGCGCGTGAACTCCTCGGCGAGCACGGCGCTGTAGCGGAAGTCCGCGTTCCCGCCGCCTCCGTACTCCTCGGGCACGGCGAGTCCGAGGAGGCCCTGCTTTCCGGCCGCCCGCCAGGCGTCGCGCGAGACGATGCCGTCCTTCTCCCACTGCTCGTAGTGGGGCAGCACCTCCTTGGCGAGGAAGGTGCGCACGGTCTCGCGGAACGCGTCGTGCTCGGCGGTGAAGATCTGCCGCTTCATGCGGAAAACGCCTTCCTTGAGTTCATACGGGGGGACACCGGATAGAGCCGGCCCTTGACGGTTTCGACGAGCCGGGCCGGGTCCGGGCCGACGGGCGTGACGTTCAGCATCGTCACCCCGGCCTCCCGGAAGGCGGCGCCGCGCTCGCGGAGATCCTCGTCGGCGGCCTGCCCGGCCGTCGCCCGCGTAGCCGAGTGGGAGGGAGAGTTCCATCAGTCGCCGTCCTTCGCCAGCCGGGGAACGTCCCAGTCACGGGCCACGTCCGCGGTGTCGGCGCCCGGCAGGGCGGGACCGCCGCGGACCGAGGTGGGGGTGGCCGAGAAACGCGGCGCGGGGGCCGGCTGGGTGATGCCGCCGTGGTCCACGAACGTGCCGCGGGCTGCGAGGTGCGGGTGCTCGGGCGCCTCGCGCAGCGACAGAACCGGGGCCACGCACGCGTCGGAGCCCTCGAAGACGGCGGTCCACTCGTCTCTCGTACGGGTCCTGAAGCGGGCGGCGACCGTCTCGCGCAGCTCCTCCCAGCGGGCCAGGTCCTTGCGGGCGGGGCCGAGTTCCGGGATGCCGAGCAGGTCGACGAACTCGTCGTAGAACCGCTGCTCCAGCGGGCCCACGGCCATGTGCCGGCCGTCGGCGGTCTCGTAGGTCCCGTAGTAGGGGCAGCCGCCGTCGAGGAGGTTGGCCCCGCGCCGGTCCTGCCAGCCGCCCGCGGCCATCATGCCGTGGATCATCGCGGAGAGGTGCGCGGTGCCGTCGACGATGGCCGCGTCCACGATCTGCCCGGCGCCGGTCGCGCGCGCGTGGTGGAGAGCGGCGAGGACACCGACGACGAGATACAGCGAGCCGCCCGCGTAGTCGCCGAGGAGGTTCGCGGGGACCGCCGGGGGCTCGTCGGGGCTGCCGATCATGCCGAGGGTGCCGGTGAGCGCGATGTAGGCGATGTCGTGCCCGGCACGGTGGGCGAGCGGGCCTTCCTGGCCCCATCCGGTCATCCGGCCGTACACGAGCCTCGGGTTGCGGGCGCGGCAGGCGTCGGGGCCCACGCCGAGGCGCTCGGCGACGCCGGGGCGGTAGCCCTCGATCAGGATGTCGGCCCGCTCGGCCAGGTCGAGGACCTTGGACGGGCCGTTCTCGGCCTTGAGGTCGATGATCACGGACCGCTTGTTGCGGTTGGTGATGTCGTGGGCCGGGTCGACCCCGAGCCCGGGGCCGCCGGGCCGGTCCACCCGCACGACGTCCGCTCCGAGGTCGGCGAGCAGCATGGCGGCGAACGGGCCGGGGCCGATGCCCGCCAGCTCGACCACGCGCACCCCGGCGAGGGGACCGTGCCCCGGCGTTCCTGCCCCTGCCATCAAGCCCCCAGGACTGTGACACCACTGATGTGACATCAGTGATGTTAAGAACGTGTTCCACTCCGGGCAAGCCCCTGACGAGCAAGCGCTTAGTTAAATTCCCGGTGGCGGATCATGGCCAAAGCGGTATGTAACAGGTCAGGGCGCCGGAACCGGACCGGCCGCACGGGGCGCGCGGCGGGACCGTCGCCGACCGCCGGGGAACGAGCCGCGGCCCGCACGCGTCGCGGAGCGAGACCGCCCGGCGGACGGGATCAGCTCTGGTCCAGCTCCGCGATCAGCCTCTTGGGTGCTATGACCCGATAGCTTTCTTCGACCCAGTCGCACAGCAGCTCCGCCGCGGGAGCCCCTTGCTCCTCCAGGGGTATGCGCACCCAGCCGGCCTTGCCCAGGCCGTATCCGGCGAGCTCCGCACCGGGTGAGGTGAGCGCGTGGGCGTGCGCCGCCTCGTCCTTGAGCTTCACCGTGACGCCCATCGGGTAGCTGCCGTCGTCGAGGCCGAGGAAGACGAAGACCTTCTTGTTGACCTTCGCGACCGTCTCGCCCCAGGGGAACTCCTCCGTGGCGCCGGGCAGGCCGAGCGCGAACTCGCGCACCTTCTGCCACTTTTTCAGGGCGTTTTTCGACACGGCCACGGCTGCCTCCGGCCTGTTCGTGCGACCTCGTCGTCCGACTGTTCGTACCTCACGCTAGCCTCAGCCACCGACAACGGCGCTTCGCGCACGACGTGGGGCACCGCACGATCGAGTGCAGCCCCCAGTGGGGAGGGTGTCATGAGCAGGCTGAACGAGACGGACCGCGCGTACGACATCGTGCTCTTCGGAGCCACGGGGTTCGTCGGAGAGCTCACCGCGGAGTACTTCGCCGCGCACGCGCCCGAAGGACTGCGGTGGGCGATCGCCGGGCGCAGCGCCGAGAAGCTGGAACGGCTGCGGGAGCGGCTCGGCGGCGCACCCGGTGTGCTGCGGGCGGACGTGACGGACCCGGATTCGGTGCGCGAACTCGCCCGCCACGCGCGCGTGGTGGCCACGACGGTGGGGCCGTACATCACCTACGGGGAGGACCTGGTGGCCGCCTGCGCGGATGCCGGGACCGATTACGTGGACCTGACCGGCGAGCCCGAGTTCGTGGACCTGATGTACGTCCGGCACGACGCACGCGCGCGGGAGACGGGGGCGCGGCTCGTGCACGCCTGCGGCTTCGACTCGATCCCGCACGATCTGGGCGCCTACTTCACCGTGCGGCAGCTCCCGGAGGGCGTACCGCTGAAGGTGGACGGATTCGTGCGCTCCCAGGCGATGTTCTCGGGGGGTACCTTCGCCTCCGCGCTCAACCAGTTCGCGCGAGGCCGGCACATGCTGGCCGCGGCGCGGGACCGCCGGCACCACGAACCGCGCCTGATGGAGCGGCGGGTCCAGGCCCCTCTCGGCGCGCCGCGGTTCGCCAAGGAGGTCGGGGCGTGGGCGCTGCCGCTGCCCACGATCGACGCCCAGGTGGTGCAGCGCTCGGCGCGGGCCCTGGACCGCTACGGGCCGGACTTCCGCTACCGCCACTACGCGGCCGTCGAGCACTTGCCCATCGCCCTCGGCGGAGTCGCCGGGGTGAGCGCGATCTTCGCGGCCGCTCAGCTGCCCCCCGCGCGCCGCTGGCTGTCCGACCGGATCAAGCCGGGCGAGGGGCCGAGCGCCGCACGGCGTGCGAAGAGCTGGTTCTCGGTGCGCTTCGTGGGCGAGGGCGGCGGCCGGCGCGTGTTCACCGAGGTCGCGGGTGGCGACCCCGGCTACGACGAGACCGCCAAGATGCTCGCCGAGTCAGCTCTGTCTCTCGCCCTGGACGAGCTGCCGAAGACGAGCGGGCAGGTCACGCCGGCGGTGGCGATGGGTGACGCGCTGACGGAAAGGCTCCGGGCCGCGGGGATCACCTTCCGGGTGGCGGCGGTCCGGTAGGGCCGGGAAGTCCGGCGAGGCCGGGAAGTCCGGGGAAGGGACTCCGGCGGGTACAACGTGGGCGTGAGGGTTCGCCGACCCTCACGACGCCCAGCCGATCACCGTGTAGACCATCCCGCCGATCCAGGCGAGACCGGCCGACACGGCGAGCACGAGTGCGGCCACCACGGCGCGCTCGACGGGGCGGGCGGAGTCGGCGGCGGGCTTCGGGGCGCGGTGTGTCGTCATGCGGACCAGCTTGCCGATCATGGCAACTTCATACATCCGTACGAGTACTCAGAACACGTACTCAGACAGTCCCGGCCGAGGCGCTCGGACAGTCCCCCGCCGACGCGTGGGAGACATCGGGCGGGCCGGCGGGTGAGGGACGTCGGGCGGGCCAACAGTCCGGAGACGTCAGGCCGTTGCCTCCTGGAGGGCCCGTCTGCACAGGGAGTCCGCGCGCCGGGTGGATTCCGGCAGACGGTACTTCGGGGTGAGGGCGAGCGTGTGCGCGCAGGCGTTGTCGAGGTCCACGCGGTGGCCGACGGACACGAACACGGGCTTGATCCCGTCCTGGGTACGCAGCGCGCGGCCCACCTCGTCGGTGCCGGCGAGCAGCGGCGAGGCGCTGCCGCGCCGGACGCCCGGCTCCTCGTAGGAGAAGGCGAACGGGTTCTTGGCGACCCCGATCGTCGGGAGACCGGTGAGGACGCCGAGGTGGCTGGCGAGGCCGAAACGGCGCGGGTGGGCGAGGCCGTACCCGTCGCACACGACCAGGCCGGGCGGGCAGGGCAGAGCCTCCAGCGCGGCCAGGACGGTCGGGATCTCCCGGAAGGCGAGCAGTCCGGGGACGTACGGGAAGGAGACCCGGCCGACGGCGGTGGTCTCCGCCACGACGTCGAGGGTCGCCGCGTCGAGGACGACGGCCGCCGCGACCACGAGGTCCCGCTCGTCGTCGTAGGCGACGTCGACACCCGTCACCCGGCCGGTGCCGGGCGGCGGGCCCGGCTCGTCGAGCACCACCCGCGCGCGCAACTCGTCCTGCACGGCGCGGGCTTGGTCCTCGGTGGCGGGCCAGCCCGCGGGAATCCTCACGGTTGTCATGATGGGGACGAGCCTAAAGGGCACGGGAACGGGCCGGCGGGCCAGGGTTCCGGAGCTGCTGTCGCGACGAAGACGGCGCCCGGCCTCGATCGGTACCGGGAGCCGCTCGGCCGAGCGACCCCGCGCACCCGCGGCCGAGAACCCGCCGGAGCCCGTTCTCGTCCATGCCCGGCGTCCGGCGACGGCGCTTCCCGTGGCCGGTCCGGCCACCGAACCCCCTTGTGAGCAGCGCGGGTTGGCACCGACGGTCGATTCCTATACTGACCGAATGATCACCGTTCCGCTCAGCGCGCTCGAAGTGGCCATGGTCCAGACGGGCGCCCGCGCCGCAGACACGTTACGAGACACCACCGAGTTCGCCCGGCGCCTCGACGACCTCGGATATCTGCGCCTCTGGTACGCCGAGCACCATCACTCCCCGGCCATCGGAGCGTTCCCGCCCGTCGTCCTGACCGCCCACGCGGCCGCGTTGACGTCGTCCATCCGACTCGGCTCCGGGGGCGTTCTCGCTCCGAACCACGCCCCGATCATGCTGGCCGAGCAGTTCGGCACACTGGCCGCGCTGCACGAGGGCCGGATCGACCTGGGCATCGGCCGGGGCCCGGGCACCTTCGACGAGTCCACCGCGCGGGCCCTGCGCCGCGGCGCAGGGCCGACCACGGACGACGAGTACCGCGAAGATGTCTCGTCGACGCTGCGCCACTTGGTGGAAGAGGTCGCGCTCGGCCCGCTCCCGGAGCCGTGGCTGCTGGCGTCGAGCACGGCCGGTGCCGCGCTCGCCGGGGACCTCGGACTGCCGATCGCTTTCGCCCATCACATTCGTCCGGACAACACCCTGGCCGCGCTGGCCCGTTACCGCGCGGGCTTCTCCCCCTCCCGCTGGTGCGCGCGCCCACGCGTGCTGATCTGCGTGGAGACGGTGTGCGCCGAGACGGAGAAGGAAGCGTCCTGGCTCGCCGGCCCGATGGACGTCGTCAAGGCCGGACTCCTCCAGGGACGAGGCGACATCCCCTTCCCCACACCCGCGGAAGCGGCGGCTCATTCGTTCACCGCGGAAGAGGTCCGGGCCCTGAAGAGCTTCCGCGCCCACCAGGCGCACGGTGCGCCCGAGACGGTCGCGCGGCACCTGACGGACCTGGTGGATCTGACCGGCGCGGACGAACTCATGCTGGTGACACCCGTGTACGCGCTGGCCGACCGACTGAAGTCGTACGAACTGGTCACGCGCCACACGTCGTGATGTCGACGCCGGCCTGACCGACACCGCACGCCTCAGCGCTCCAGCCGGGCGACCCGTCCCTTCTCGCCGGAGGCCCAGCAGCCCAGGTCCGGGGTGCAGTCCACGGTGTCGTACGAGCCGGTGTCCAGGGTGCGCCAGGTGCGTCCGCCGTCGGTGGTCAGGTCGGTGCCGGTCGGGCCGACCGCCAGGGCGGCGGTGCGGCTGTGCGGAAGCCAGGTGACGCCCGAGCGGTAGGCGGGCGGGGGCTGGGCGGCCGTGGTCCAGTTGCGGCCCCCGTCGGGGGTGATCGCCGCGGCCTTCGGTGAGGCCTGGTCGGCTCGGTAGTCGCCGCCGACCGCGATTCCGTGGACGCGGTCACGGAAGGCGAGGGCGAAGACGCCGCGCGCCGGATCACCGGCGGGAACCGGTGTGTCGGTGGCGCTCCAGGTCAGCCCGCGGTCCGCGGAGTGCAGCACGCGCGCGCGTGCGCCCCCTCCTGTCGCCAGCCACACATCGCGGGGCCCCGAACCGACCAGGCACTGGCCGCTCGCGGCGAAGCCCGCCTCGCCGTCCTGCGCGGCGGGCATCCCGTCGCTGGGCAGCACCTTCCAGGAGCGGCCGCCGTCGCTGGTCGACAGGATGCGGAACCTGCCGTCCACCGGGTCGCTCATCGCCAGGCCGTGGCTGCGGTCGAGGAAGGTGAGGCAGTCGTAGAAGGCCTTGGCGTCGGTGTTGCGGAAGGACTCGGTCCATGTGGCGCCGCCGTCCTCGGTCCTGAAGACGCGGGACGCCTCGCCCTCTCCGATGGCCAGGACCACGGCACGCCGCGCGTCGAACGCCTCGATGTCGCGGAACTCCAGGTCCGCGGACCCGGGCGGCGACACGTTCCGCCAGCGCGCGCCGCCGTCGGTGGTGCGCAGCACGGTGCCCTTCGAGCCGGCCACCCACGCGGTGTCCCTGCTGACGGCCGACAGCCCACGGAACCGTACGTCCGTACCGCTGTCCTTGAGCACCCAGTGCGGCGTTCTCGCCGTCTCGTGCGCCTGCGCGGGCACCGCCACCGCGAGCGCCGCGGCGAGCGTGACCGCGCCCAGACCCGCGGTGACCATCCGGCTCGTACGTCTCGTCTTCCCCAAGCCCCTCATGGCGGGGGAAGCTAGTGCACTCCCCCGATGGCGTCCAGATGGCCTCCGGCGGGAACCTGAGGGGCCCGTCCGGGTGTCCTCTTCGGTGTCCGGCGAGCGCGGGACGGAATGGGATCACCACGGTCGGGGAAAGTGGATCTCCTCAGCGTAGGACCGCGGTGACAGAGGTCACTCGGCTTACAGGTGCACGCGCCGGGTCATTTCTCCGTCTCTTCAATTGACCGGCGTCATCCGCCCGGAGTTCGTTCAGCCGTCACAAGGGAGCAAGGCGTTGTCCACCGTCATCGAGCAGCCCGTAGAGGCCCGCCTCGTCGCCGCCGCCCCGCGGATGCCGAGCATTCCCGCCACGCTCCACTACGACCGGACCGACCCGTTCGCCGTCCGCATGACCTTCCCGGCCCCGGCCACGCTCGAAGGGGTGGAGGTCTGCTGGACCTTCGCCCGCGAGCTGCTCGTGTCCGGCCTCGACGACTCGGTGGGGTACGGCGACGTGCGGGTGCGGCCGTACGGCTACGACCGCACCGTGCTGGAGTTCCACGCTCCCGAGGGCACCGCCGTGGTGCACGTGCGCTCGGGCGAGGTGCGGAACTTCCTGCAGCAGACCACCGAGCTGGTGCCGGTCGGCCTGGAGCATCTCCAGGTGGACCTGGACCACGACCTGGCGGAGCTCCTGCGGGGCACCTGCTGAAACGGCGCGGGCACCCTCAACGGACGAGGCCCATCAGGGCGTTGAGCCCGGTGTAGTCGAGTCCGTCGGTCCGCGTTCCGTAGGCCGGCGTCCCGTAGGTCAGCGTCCCGAGGTCAGCGTCTCGTAGGTCCCCGTGCCCAGCAGCTCCCGCGCGGCACGCCGGACCAGGGCGTACGCGGCCTCCGCGATGCTCGAACCCGCGCTGATCCGGGCCACCCCGAGGGCGGCCAGCGCGTCGACGGACGGCGCTCCGGGGCCCACCAGGATGTTCAGCGGGCCCTCGACGCCCTCGACGCGAGTCTTCACGGTCACTGGATCGACGGCTCCGGGGACGAAGACGCCGTCGGCTCCGGCGGTGAGGAAGGCGGCGGCCCTCTCCAGGGTCTCCTCGACCCCGCCCGCACCGCGCAGAAGGGTGTCGATGCGGGCGTTGACGAACAGCGGCACGTCCGCCGCGTCGGCGGCCGCGCGCGCCGCGGCGATGCGCTCCGCCTTGGGGACCAGCCAACACGGGCGGCTCGGCGGGGGCCGGCAGGAATCCGACCTGTACGTGAGAGGGCGCACCGCCTCCGGGGCCCCGCGTTCCCGGGGGCGACGGCGTCTCCCGCGCCCCTTCAGCTCCCCGTGACCGAGGCCGTGACCGACACCCGCGTTCCGGGTGCGAGGATCCGCCCGCCCCCGTTCAGCTCCCCGTCGTCGAGGCGGCCGTGGTCGATGCCGTCGTCGTCGCCATGATCACCGCCGTACGGACCTCCTGGACGACCTTCCTCAGGGCCGGGGTCGCCGCGCCGCCGCGTTCGGCGAGTTCGTCGATGCGGGCCTTGTGGAGCTTGCGGTCCTTGGGCGAGGCGAGGGTGCGGAGCTCGGCGGCGGTGGCGAGGGCCACGAGAGCGGCGTCGCGGTCGGAGACCTCGGCGACGGGCAGCGGGCCTTCCAGCACCTGCCGCGCCTCCGCGCGCAGCGCGTCCACGGCGGCCACCCGGTCCAGCTCGTACTCCACGGAGGGGAAGAGCCCGAGGACCCGCTTCTTCTCCGCCCGCAGGTATCCCCCGGCCGCGAGCTGGGCGCGTACGGCGTCCAGGGTGACCCGGGCCCGCAGCGTGACCCAGGGCTTCCACTTGCGGGGCCGGGACTCCGCGACAAGCTCCAGGAGCCCGTCGAGGACGAGGTCCCCCGTCCGGGAGTCGGCGTCCACGGGCGTGACGATGCCGTCGTCGTCGACGAGGAGCCCGCGCTGGGCGAGCTCGGTGAGTGCGCCGGCCCGCACCAGGTGGTGGAGGTGGGTGGACCCGGTGATCTTGAGTTTCGTGGTGTCCCAGGCCAGGAGGTAGAGCCGGGCGGGCAACGAGAGCGAGCCGTTCGGCACGAGATCTCCTCGGTTCGTCGGTGGCCACGTTAATCCTTTGACAGCCCAGAGGGCGGTCCCTACGGTGTACAGCGGTTCTGTTGCCGTCGAATGGAGAAGGACGTTGCTCGTCTGAGGTCTGAGACACCGCGTCACACACGGCCGGATCCTTCCGGCGCGCGTGTGCGCAGCGTGCGACCTCGGCGTTCGAGCCGTCCTTCGGTGCAGGGCCTTCTTCTCGCTCACCTCCGAACTGGATCGTCGTCGCCTCGCGGTGTCCCGTACGCGTACCCCCGACCGCATCCAGCAACCGCGAGGCCCTTGTGTCAACATTCCCCACCTCCATCTCCTGCACCTCCCTGTCCTTCGCCTGGCCGGACGGCACCGAGGTCTTCGACGACCTCCAGATCGCCTTCGGACCCGGCATCACCGGGCTCGTCGGCGTCAACGGATCAGGCAAATCAACCCTGTTGAAGTTGATCGCCGGAGAACTCACCCCTGCCGACGGCACCGTGCGGGTCGCGGGCGAGGTGGGCCATCTGCCGCAGAACGTCACGCTCGACACCGCTCTGCGGGTCGACGAGGCCCTCGGCATCGCCCGCCTCCGCGCCGCCCTGCACGCGATCGAGGCGGGCGACGTGGCCGAGGAGCACTTCGACGTCGTCGGCGACGACTGGGACGTCGAGGAGCGGGCTCGCGCGACCCTCGGCGAACTCGGGCTCGGACACATCGAGTTGGACCGTACGATCGGTGAGGTGTCCGGCGGCGAGTCGGTGCTGCTGCGGCTGGCCGCGCTCCTGCTGCGCCGACCCGACGCCCTCCTCCTCGACGAACCCACCAACAACCTCGACCTGTACGCGCGACAGCGGCTGTACGCGGCGGTGGAGGCCTGGTCCGGGGTGATGATCGTGGTCAGCCACGACCGCGAACTGCTGGACCTGGTCGACCAGATCGCCGATCTGCGGTCCGGAGAGGTCACGTGGTACGGCGGGAACCTCTCCGCGTACGAGGAGGCGCTCGCCGGCGAACAGGAGGCGGCGGAGCGCATGGTGCGCGTCGCCGAGTCCGATCTGAAGAAACAGAAGCGCGAACTGGTCGACGCACAGGTCAAATTGGCCCGGCGCAAGCGCTACGGCCAGAAGATGTTCGAGCAGAAGCGCGAGCCGAAGATCGTCATGGGTGCGCGCAAGAGGGCGGCCCAGGAGTCCGCCGGCAAGCACCGCATCATGCACGAGGGGAGGCTCAGCGAGGCGAAGGAACGTCTCGACGAGGCGGTGGAGGCCGTACGGGACGACGACGAGATCCGCGTCGACCTGCCGTACACGGCCGTACCGCCGGGGCGCACCGTCCTCACGCTCGACGGACTGGAGCTGAGGTACGGCGCGCGGGTGAACGGCGTGTTCGATCTGCGGGGACCCGAACGGATCGCGCTCGTCGGGCGCAACGGAGCGGGCAAGACGACGCTCCTGCGCACGATCGCCGGGGAACTGGACGCCGTGTCCGGTGAGGCACGCGCCCATGTTCCGCTGCGCTTCCTGCCGCAGCGGCTCGACGTTCTCGACGACGAGCGGACCGTCGTCGAGAACGTGGCCCGGTACGCGCCCGCCGCCACCAACAACCGGATCCGGGCGCGTCTCGCCCGCTTCCTGTTCAAGGGTGCGAAGGCCGACCAGCGCGCGGCGACGCTCTCCGGCGGCGAACGATTCCGTGCGGCGCTCGCGGCCCTGATGCTGGCCGACCCCGCGCCCCAGCTCCTGATGCTCGACGAGCCGACGAACAACCTCGACATGGCGAGCGTCCGTCAGCTCACCACGGCCCTGGAGTCCTACGAGGGAGCGCTGATCGTCGCCAGCCACGACATGCCGTTCCTGGAGTCGATCGGCATCACGCGACGGCTCCTGCTGGAAGGAGGAGAACTGAAAGAAATCGCTCCGGAAACTGTCGGGTATTCCTCCTAGTGCGGGGAGCGGAGGCGGCCTAGCGTCGGGGGTAGGTGGCGCCCGACGTCAGGCCGGGGGGCTTTTGCGCGCGCGAACCGCGCTGCATGATGTTGCGCCGACACCCCCTGCCGATTCGGAGAGCCACCCGTGCCCAGCCAGAAAGCGCTCGTACGCAGGCCCAGCCCCCGCCTCGCCGAGGGGCTGGTGACGCACGTGGAGCGGGCGGAGGTGGACGTCGACCTCGCGGTCGAGCAGTGGGAGGCGTACACCGAGGCGCTGCGCACACACGGCTGGGAGACCGTGGAGGTCGACCCGGCGGAGGACTGCCCGGACTCGGTGTTCGTCGAGGATGCCGTCGTCGTCTTCCGCAACGTCGCCCTGATCGCCCGCCCGGGCGCCGAGTCCCGGCGCGCCGAGACGGCCGGGGTCGAGGAGGCCGTTGCGCGTCTCGGCTGCTCGGTGAACTGGATCTGGGATCCGGGCACCCTCGACGGGGGCGACATCCTGAAGGTGGGCGACACGATCTATGTGGGCCGGGGCGGCCGCACGAACGCGGCCGGGGTCCAGCAGCTGCGAGCGGTCTTCGAACCGCTCGGGGCGCGGGTCGTCGCCGTCCCCGTCAGCAAGGTGCTGCATCTGAAGTCGGCGGTCACCGCGCTGCCCGACGGGACGGTTATCGGGCACGAGCCGCTGGTGGACTCCCCGTCGCTGTTCCCGCGCTTCCTGCCGGTACCGGAGGAGTCCGGGGCGCACGTGGTGCTCCTGGGCGGCGGCAAGCTGCTGATGTCGGCCGGCGCCCCCAAGACCGCGGAACTGCTCGCGGATCTCGGCCACGAACCGGTTCTGGTGGACATCAGCGAGTTCGAGAAGCTCGAAGGCTGTGTGACATGTCTCTCGGTGCGACTTCGGGAGCTGTACGTCTGAACGAGTGATCGAGACCTCCGTCCGGCTCCCTGGACCTCGGCATCCGGGGCACCTTCGGCGTGGGCGGGAAAGGGCTGGATCTTCCCGGGAAAGCCGCTGATCAGCGGCCTTTACGAGGTTCTTAACCTACGGTGTCGTAACCTACGGAGACGTAGCCTACGATGCCGTAGGTTAGCTTTCCGCTCGTTGTCCCCGTCCCTCCCTGGAGCACCCGTGACGATCACCTCTCCTCACCTCGGCAGCCCGGCAGCCGCCTGGACCGACGCTCGCCTGCTGTACGCGCTGGAGGAAGTGGTCGAGACGGAGCTGAACCGCCACCTGAAGGTGGCGAAGGACTGGATGCCGCACGAGTACGTGCCCTTCAGCGACGCCCGCAACTTCCCGGGGATCTTCGAGGACGGCGAGGCCTGGGACAAGGAGCAGTCCAAGGTCACCGAGATCGGCCGGATCGCGCTGGTCGTCAACCTCCTCACCGAGGACAACCTCCCGAGCTACCACCACGAGATCGCCTCTCTCTTCGGCCGTGACGGCGCCTGGGGCACCTGGGTGCACCGCTGGACGGCGGAGGAGGGCCGGCACGGCATCGTGATGCGCGACTACCTGCTCGCCTCGCGCGCGGTGGACCCGGACAAGCTCGAAGCGTTCCGGATGGCCCACATGAGCGAGGGCTTCGAGTCGGACAACCGTCACTCGATGCTGCACTCGGTCGCGTACGTCGCCTTCCAGGAGCTGGCGACCCGCATCTCCCACCGCAACACCGGTCACCAGTCGGGCGACCCGGTCTGCGACCGCATGCTGGCGCGCATCGCGACCGACGAGAACCTCCACATGGTCTTCTACCGCAACCTCCTGAAGTCGTCGTTCGAGCTCGCCCCCGACCTGACGATGCAGGCGGTCCGCGATGTCGTCGTCAACTTCCGGATGCCCGGTCACGGCATGCCCGGCTTCGAGCGCATGGCCGCGCAGATGGCCATCGGCGAGGTCTACAACATGCGCATCCACCACGACGACGTGCTCCAGCCGGTGCTGCGCCACCTCAGGGTCCTGGAGATGGACGGCCTCGGCCCCGTGGGCCTCCAGGCCCAGGAGGAGCTCGGCCTCTTCATGGGCGGTCTCGACGCGGAGGCCTCGAAGTTCGACGCGAAGCTCGCCGCCCGCAAGGCCCGTATGGCGGCCCGCGCGAGCGCGTAGCTCCGCCCGCGAGCACCCGGCTCCAGCCGGGGCCCGCGCACACGGACCCACCGGCGACCCGCGAGAACACGCGGCCCGCACTTCGCCCCCGGCTCACGATGCCCCGCCTCGCGCGGGGACGTGATCCGGGGGCTCGCGTGTATCCGGAGCCCTGCGGAACGGCCCTGCGGATCGTTCCCCCTCCGCCCGCGCGGGCGCGCAGCCACTCGCTTCACGCCCGCGAGGGGCGCCGAGGGATGGCGCGGCCGTTCACTCCTGTGCCGTCAGCCGGGTCAGCGCGGCGTCCCGGACGTCGGGCACCGGGTGGCGGCGCAGTGCTCTCAGCTGCTCCCGCCAGGGGGCGGCCCAGCCCGTGCGGGTGCCGACTCCGCCGGTCACGGCCACGGCGAGGAGCCCCTCGGCGTGGCCGCCGTGCGCCGCGAGGCGCCGTGCGGCGTCGAGCAGCTCGTCGGGCTCACCCTCCGGTGACCGCAGGCGGGCCTCCAGCGCGTCCGCCGTCCGCACGGCGAGCGCCGGACGTCCGGTGGTCAAGGCCGCCAGCCGCTCCAGGAGCCGCGGGTCCGCTTCCAGGTCCAGATGGGCCACGGCGATCCCGGCGGCGTGCGGCACCAAGGCGTCGTGACCGGCGAGCAGCGCCACGGCGGCCAGGGCCGCGGGGCGCACGGCCTCCGGGTCCGTAGCGGCGCGCCGGGCGAGACCGGCGACGACGTGCGCGAGCCGCTGCCGGGCCGGCCGGTCCCGCCGCTCACCCGCATCGGCATCGGCATCGGCATCGGCATCGGCCGAGGTCGCCTCCCGCTCCGCGAGTGTCCTCAGGGCGTGCTCGAACCCTTCGACGCCACTCGGCGATCCCACCGCCACGGTGATCAGCCCTTCGGCCGCGGCGCGCCAGCTCGTACGGTCCGAAAGGTCGGTGGTGGCCGTGGCGAGAACCATGGGGGCCTCCGGGGACCACGGCGCCCAGCGGGCGAGGGCGGCGAACGCCAGGGTGGCGGTCTCCGGGTCGTCGGTGGTGGTCGCCTCCCGGACCAGGCGGGCATAACGCTCGCGGTGCGGCTCGGGCAGATCGAGGGCGGTGACCCGGAGGACCGCGGCGCGCAGCACCGGCTCGGCACCCGCGGCGGCGCGCAACACGCCCCAGACCGGTTCCTCGTCGAGCAGCCCGCCCGTGCGGGCCACGACGGCGGCGCGCACGTCCACGTGGGCGCCCGGGACCGCGAACACCTCGCTCAGCAATGCGGCCGCTCGCGCTGTCGGGAGCCGGACGGCCGCGAGCCTGGCGGCCTCCTTACGGCTGGTGACCTTGGAGTCCGGCGCGAAGAGCACGGCACGCAGTTGCCCGGCGAGGTGCGACGGCGCGGCGTACCGGGATGCCCGGGTGGCCGCGTACACGGCGACCCGGGCCCGGTCGTCGCCCGCGCGGGCCAACAGCTACGGCAGCGCGTCGGCGGGCCGGTCGCTACGGGCGAGCGCGGCCAGGGCCGCTTCGGCGAGCACCACGTCCGGGGCCTGTGTCCAGCGCCGTACGAGATCGGTGCCCCGGCCCGGGACGAGCGCGGCCCCCGCGAGGGCCGCGGCCCGCCGGTGCAGGGGCAGTCCGGTGTCCTCGGCCGCTTCGGCCAACTGCCTTAGTGCGGCCTGCTGTTGGCGTGGCACCCAGCGGCGTACGTCCCGGTCCAGCGGTACGGTCCATGGGGTGCCCCTGGTCAGGAAGCGCCCGTACGGCGGGGCTTCGGCGAGCAGCGGGTCGAGCAGGTCGGTGCGGCGCCGGGTGACGACCTGGAGGACGGGCCGCAGGGCGGCCGCCGAGGGTTCGAGGGCGAGAAGACGAGTCGCCCGCTCGTCCCGTGTCGCGGGTGGCTCCAGCCACAGATCGACCGCCGTCCGCACGGTGGCGTCATTGCCGTACCGGATCGCCTGCCAGAGGAGTTCCTGCAGTTCGGGCATGCCGGCGGCGCGCCGCCCCACCGCGCGGGCCACGGCGAAGGCGAGGCTGTAGTCGGCCTTCTCGGCGCCCACCTCGATCCAGGGCCGCAGTGCCTCGTACACCTGGTGCTCCTGGCCCCGGCGCAGCTTCGCGTCCAGACGGCCGAGGTCGGCGCCACCGGTGCTGCCGGATATCCGGACCAGGGTGCGCAGCGCCCAGTTCACCAACTCCCGCGATCCGCCCGCCGCGTGCTCGCCGAGGACGGAGAGGGCGAGCCTGCTGAGGTGCCGGCGGGTGGCGGGCGAGGAGTCGCGGGCCTCGACCGCGTCCGCGGTGATCCGGTCGAGGACGGGCTCGGCGTCCTCGGTGAACAGTGCGGGCCGCACCGCGGACAGCGCTCCGAGCGCGGCCGAGCGCACCGGGTCCTGTTCGTTGCGCAGCCGCCGCATGTCCTCCAGTACGGAGGTGACCGCGGCGCCGTCCGAGCGTGCGGCATTGCGGATGAGCAACGGCCAGGCCTGCGCGCGGTCTTCGGCCGCGGGCCGCCGGGTGGCCTCGTCTAGGCGGCCCCGCACCTCGGCGACGGGCAGGAAGGACTCCGCGAGCAGCGGGGAGTGCCAGGGGGCGCCGCGTTCGCGGGCGTCGGCGGCCATGCGCCGGGCCTCTTCGGCGACGCAACTGCGGGGCAGGGCTTCGAGGATGAACGCGTCGACCGTGCCGTGTCCGGCGCCGCGGCCTTCCTGGGCGGCCCGGTGGAAGGCGTGGCGCCGCGCCGGAGGCAGCGCTCTCAGGAGCGGCGCGAGGTCGCCGGACTCGGCCAGGGCCCGGCCGTAGGCGATGAGTTCGGGCGCCTCGGAACGGGCGAGTCGGCGCAGGACGTCCTGCCCCGGGGCCCTGCCGCGGCGCACGGCGAATTCGGGTGGCGCGAGCAGCAGCCGGAGCAGGCGGCTCGCGTCGGCGGTCGCGAACCGTGGCAGGTGGACCCTCAGTTGATGAGGAAGGGTGGGCGGCCCGAGGCGTTCCAGCAGGTCGAGTACGCGGTGCGGGTCCGCTCCCGCGGCCGCGGCCACACCCGTCGCGTAGCGGCTCCACCAGGTGGCGCGCAGAGATTCGGGCAGCGCGGCCAACTCCGCCTCGGCGACGTCGAGAAGGAGACCGGAGTGCCGTTGGGCGAGCGTCTTCCAGCCGGTGACGGCGTGGAAGAGTCCGGGCAGCAGTCTGCCGACCGTCTCCGCCGTGCAGCCGGGCAGCAGTCGCGCCGCCTCCGCGTCACCCCATCGGCTCCGCAGCCCGTCCACCAGCCGGTCGGCGAGCGCGGTGCGCCGCCCCGCCACGATCGCGCGCAGCAGCTCGCGGCGGATCGCCTCCGGTGCGTCGTCGAGCGCCGACACGTAGGCGGAGTCAGGTACTTGGAGGCTCTCGGCGACCCGCAGGGCGTGCCCGCGCACGAAGGCGTCCGGGTCGGCGACGAGGTCCGCGATCCACTCGGCGTCACGTCCGACGGACGCCGCGACGACACCGATCCCCCGTTCGTAGGGTCCGCGCGCGTCGAGTTCCTCCAGCACCGGGCGCAGCTCGTCCATCTCATCCACGTGCTGGGCGAGTTCGCGCATGCGCTGCGGGTACGGCAGCGGATCGAGAGCGTTGAGCAGGCTGTCGACGATTCGCTGCGGGGTCGGGTTCATGCGGGGATTGTGCCGGTCGGCGGTGGGTCGGCGAACCCGATTTCCCCGCGAGGGCCACAGCCGCCCGTCCGCGTCATGCCGTCGATGGTGACGGGGCCCGCGTCATTCCAAGGCGCGTCGCAGGCCCAGACGCTCCTTCTCGGAGAGGCCGCCCCACACGCCGAAGCGTTCGTCGTTGCTCAGCGCGTAGTCGAGGCACGCGGAACGCATCTCGCACATCCCGCAGATGCGCTTCGCCTCGCGCACCGAGCTGCCCGGCTCGGGAAAGAAGAATTCCGCCCCCGTCTGCGCGCACAACGCCTGCTCCTGCCAGGCGAGGTCGGACGGGGTGATCGTTTCCAGGTGCATGGTCAAGATCGTGCCTCGCGGCGAAAAACGTTCGATCAACGCGGGATCAACGCCGTGTTCCGACGCGTCCGGCGGCCTCGATGATGTCCCCGGCGGGGGTCCGGGGCACGGCGGCGCGCGGGACGGCGTGAGAACAATGCGAATCCTCCCGGCCGCCGAGCGTAATGACGGTTGTCGCTCGGGGGCGGGCTGCGCGTCCGGGCGACGATTGTCAGTGGGCGGTGGAAGACTCGGCATCAAAGGCAACGGGACCCCTCAAAGGAGGGCAATCATGCTCACCACTCGCTTCGTCAACGGCGCCCCGAACTGGCTGGATGTCGGCACGGCCGACATCGAAGGCGCCATCTCCTTCTACGGAGGCCTTTTCGGCTGGCAGTTCCAGTCGGCAGGGCCCGACGCCGGTGGCTACGGTTTCTTCCAGGTCGATGGAAAGACCGTGGCCGGCGGCATGCAGATCACCTCCGAGCAGGGCCCGACGTCCTGGAACGTCTACTTCCAGACGGCGGACGCCGACGCCACGGCCAAGGCGGTCGAGCAGGCCAAGGGTGCCGTGCTCATGCCGCCCATGGACGTGATGGGCGAGGGCCACATGGCCATGCTCGCCGACGAGGCGGGCGTGACCTTCGGCATCTGGCAGCCGGGCCGGACGAAGGGCCTGGGCATGGCCGGGGACCCGGGGTCGCTGTGCTGGGTCGAGCTCTACACCCCGGACATCGCTGCGGCCGCCGCGTTCTACGACTCGGCGTTCGGGTGGAAGACGTCGGCGGTCCCGTTCCCCGGCGGCACCTACACCTGTATCAACCCCGCGGGGAGCGAGGACGAGGACATGTTCGGCGGTGTCGTCCCGCTCGCCGACGACCCGGTCGAGGCGGCGTCCGGTGCGTACTGGCTGCCGTACATCGAGGTCGCTGACACGGACGCCGTGGTCGCCAAGGCCCAGGAGCTCGGCGGCACGGTCCGCATGCCCGCGACGGACATGGAGGGCGTCGGCCGCATGGCCAAGCTCGCCGATCCGTACGGGGCACGCTTCGCGGTGATCAAGAGCGCACCGCAGCAGAGCTGACGTCCCGATCGGCGGGACCCGGCAGGCGCGGGGTCCCGCCGATCGCCGTCGCCCCGGGTCAACTCACCCATTCCCGCCGGGCACCTTGGCCTCACTCGGAAGTGCGTGAGTACCGGGAGCGGGCCCGACGACCTCGCTCCGTGCCCGGTCAGGGACCTACGCGGAGGCCCGTCGCACCACCGTCGTCGGCAGGACCACGCCGGAGGGCTCGGCCACCGGGCCGTCCGTCCCCGCAGCGCCCTCCAGTCCGCGGATCAGCAGCCGGGCCATCAACCGCCCCATCTCCTCTATGTCCTGACGGACCGTCGTCAGCGGGGGATCCGTCTGCTCGGCGATCGGCAGCATGTCGTCGAAACCGATCACTGCGACGTCTTCGGGCACCCGCCGCCCCTGCTCGCGCAGCACGCGCAGCACGCCGAGGGCCGACAGGTCGTTCCCCACGAACACCGCGTCCAGGTCGGGGCGGCGTTCCAGCAGTTCCCGCATCGCGCGTTCGCCGCCGGAGGGTGTGAAGTCGCCCTGCGCGACGAACGCCGGATCGGCGTCGGCCATGACGTCCCGGAAACCGTCCAGCCGGTCGACCGCGGACGTCTGGTCGAGGGCACCGGTGATGTGGGCGATGCGTGTCCGCCCGAGGCCGAGGAGATACCGGACGGCCTGGCGGGCACCGCCGCGGTTGTCGCAGTCGACGTAGACCGCCTCGCGGACGCCCTCGCCCCAGCCGGGCCGCCCGCCGAACACCGTCGGTACGCCCGCACCGTGGATCAGGCCGGGCAGCGGGTCGTCGAGGTGCAGCGAGAAGACGAGCGCGCCGTCGACATGACCGCCGGCGAGATAGCGGGCGACGCGTGCGTGGTCGTCGCGGCCCTCGGTGAGCAGCAGCACGAGCTGTGAGTCGTGCGCCGTCAGTTCCTTGCTGATGCCGCGGAGTTGGAGCGCGAAGAAGGGGTCGGCGAAGACTCGGGTCTCCGGCTCGGCGATCACCACGGCGACGGCGTCGTGGCGCCGGGTGACGAGGCTGCGGGCGGCCTGGTTCGGCACGTAGCCGAGTTCTTCGACGGCCCGGCGCACCCGCTCGACGAGTGGCTCACGGACCCCGTCCCCACCGTTCACGACCCGCGACACGGTGGCCCGGGAGACCCCGGCCCGCGCGGCCACGGCCTCCAGCGTGGGGCGCGACGCTGTCTCGGTCACCTCAGGGCACCTCCTCGGCGGATGCGGATCAGGATAGCCGCGCGGCCGCCCGCTCGTGAGAGCGCTCCCCGATCACCGAAATCGGCTCGAACCGAGCGGAGGGAAGGGCTCACCCCGCCGGCGATCCGGCCGCGCGCGGATCCGCCCCTCGGGCGATCACGTGCTCGGCGGCTGGGCGTCCTCGTGCTTGGCGCGGCTCGGCTGTACCCGCTTGGGCTCGCCCGGCATCTTCGGGTACTCGGGCGGGTAGGGGAGGTCGCCGAGGCCGTGGTCGTGCTCGTCGCGGCTGGCGAGTTCCAGCAGGGCCTCCAGGGAGAAGGCATGGTCGTCCATGTCGGCGTGCACATCGCCGAGTTCGGCGAAGCGTGCCGGCATGGTCGCCAGGTCGAAGTCCCGGGGTCTGGCGTCCTCGACCTCGTCCCAGCGCAGCGGCGCGGAGACCGGGGCGTGCGGGCGGGGCCGTACGGAGTAGGCGGAGGCGATGGTGCGGTCCCGCGCGGTCTGGTTGTAGTCCACGAAGATCTTTTCGCCTCTCTCCTCCTTCCACCACGCGGTGGTGACCCGATCGGGCATACGGCGTTCCAGCTCACGCCCGACGGCGATGGCGGACCGGCGTACCTGGGTGAAGGTCCAGCGGGGCTGGATCGGCACGAAGACGTGCAGCCCCCGGCCCCCGGAGGTCTTGGGCCAACCCCGCAGGCCGCCGTACTCGTGGAGGACCTCGCGCAGTTCGTGCGCGGCGCGCACCGCGTCGGCGTAGTCCGTCCCGGGCTGCGGGTCGAGGTCGATGCGCAGTTCGTCGGGGCGGTCGACGTCGTCGCGGCGGACCGGCCACGGATGGAACGTGAGCGTGCCGAACTGCGCGGCCCACAGCACGGCGGCCGGCTCGGTGGGACACATCTCGTCGGCGCTGCGGCCACTCGGGAAGGTGATGTGGGCGGTCGGGATCCAGTCGGGCATGTTCTTGGGCGCCCGCTTCTGGAAGAAGGACTCGCCGCCCACTCCGTCCGGGTAGCGCTCCAGGGTGGTGGGGCGGTTGCGGAGGGCGCGCAGGATGCCGTCGCCGACGGCGAGGTAGTACTGGGCGAGGTCCAGCTTCGTGAAGCCGCGTTCCGGGAAGAAGATCTTGTCCGGGCTGGACAGACGTACGCTCCTGCCGGCCGCTTCGAGTTCCACCGCATCGCCCATGCGAGCCACGGTAGGCGCACCACGCATGCCGCGCACACCGGGCGGATGCCCGCGCCGCCGCGCAGAATCGGAGCATGGACCTGCCGGTGATGCCACCCGTGAAGCCGATGCTCGCCAAGTCCGTGGTGAAGATCCCGCCGGACATGCACTACGAGGCGAAGTGGGACGGCTTCCGGGCCATCGTGTTCCGCGACGGTGCCGAGGTGGAGATCGGCAGCCGCACCGGCAAGCCGCTGACCAGGTATTTCCCCGAGCTCGTCGAGGCGCTGCGGGAGCGGTTGCCGGAGCGCTGCGTGATGGACGGGGAGATCGTGATCGCCAGGGAGGGGCGGCTCGACTTCGACGCGCTCACGGAGCGGATCCACCCGGCGGACTCACGGGTGCGGATGCTGGCCGAGAAGACCCCTGCCTCGTTCGTGGCCTTCGACCTGCTGGCGCTGGCCGACGAGTCACTGCTCGACGTTCCGCTGGGCGACCGGCGGGCGCTGCTGGTGACAGCGCTGTCCGGGGTGACGGCTCCGGTGCACGTGGCGCCGGCGACCACGGACCGCGCGGTGGCGCAACGGTGGTTCGAGCAGTACGAGGGGGCGGGGCTCGACGGGGTGATGGCGAAGCCGCTGACGCTGCCGTATCTGCGGGACGAGCGGGCCATGTACAAGATCAAGCACGAGCGGACGGCCGATGTCGTCGTCGCCGGTTACCGCTTCCACAAGAGCGGGCCGGTCGTCGGGTCGCTGCTGCTCGGCCTGTTCGACGCCGGGGGCACGCTCCAGCACGTGGGCGTGAGCGCCGCGTTCACGATGAAGCGGCGCGCGGAGCTGGTGGAGGAGCTGGAGCCCTTGCGGCTGGAGGACGCCGCGGAGCATCCGTGGGCGGCGTGGGCGCAGGAGTCGGCGCACGAGACGGCGCGGTTGCCGGGCGCGCCCAGCAGATGGTCGGCGAAGAAGGACCTGTCCTGGATCCCGATCAGGCCCGAGTGGGTGGCCGAGGTGGCGTACGACCACATGGAGAACGGCGTACGGTTCCGCCACACCGCCCGCTTCCGCCGCTGGCGCCCCGACCGCACCGCCGAGAGCTGCACGTACGACCAGCTCGACGAGCCGGTCGGCTACGACCTCGCTGAGATCCTCGGGCCGCAGGGCTGACTCGTGGGAAGCGGAGCGGCCTCGTCCACGGTTCCGTTCCGCCCTGCCCGGATCATGGCGCTGAGCCGATCAGCTCAGTCGACGCGCGCAATCAGAAACGATCGGGTATGGCCACCGATGAACTGATGAGCGCACAATCGATGGCACGGGACAGGTGGCACGGTGGGCATGCGAGAGATGGTGCGGATGCGGCGCGGCGCATGGGCGGCGGCGCTGCTGGCCGTCACGATGGCGGGCTCCCTGATGACGGGCTGCACCGCGGGGGACGGATCGGGCGGCCGAGCGACCGACGACGGCCGGGCCCCGAGCGACAGCGGGAGCGGCAGGTCGAACGTCGGCTCGGTGCTCGCGGTGAAGATCGACAATGCGCCCGCGGCCCGCCCCCAGACCGGGCTCGACGCGGCGGACGTGGTGTACGCGGAACAGGTCGAGGGCGGTCTGAGCCGGCTGATGGCGGTCTTCGCGAGCACGTTGCCGAAAGCGATCGGACCCGTGCGCAGTGCCCGCGAGTCGGATCTGGAGCTGCTGAGACAGTTCGACGAGCCGACGCTCGCCTTCTCCGGGGCCCAGCGCAAGCTGCTGCCGCTGATCGACGACGCTCCGCTGCACGCCCAGCTCCCGGGGAACGTGTCCGGCGCCTGGTACCGGGGGTCGGGCAAGGCCGCGCCGCACAATCTGTATCTGCGCCCCCAGCAACTGGTGGACTCCGCGCCGGGCGACGCCGCGCTGACCACGGGATTCCGCTTCGGCGCGGCCCCCGAGGGCGGCACCCCCGAGGCCTCCCGCACGGTGCGCTTCCCGTCGGCCCGCTTCACCTTCACCTGGTCCGCCGAGCGGAAGCGCTGGCTGGTGGCCATGGACGGCACGCCGACGGTGACGACCGACGGCGCCTCGGTGGCTCCGGCGACGGTGGTCGTTCAGCACGTCAAGGTGCGCAGGTCCCGGTACCACGACGTCCTCGGCAACAACTCGCCGTACACGGAGTCGGTGGGTTCGGGCACTGCGCAGGTGCTGCGCGACGGCCGTGCCTTCGACGCGCACTGGACGCGGTCCGGAGCGGAGGACGGCACGCGGTTCACGACGACGGACGGCGCGCCGATGAACTTCGCCCGGGGCCAGGTGTGGGTGGTCTTCGCCAAGGAGTGAGGACGGCGACCCGATCTCGCCGGGCAGCCTCTAGCGCTGCGCGCCGAGGGGTTCCGCCGGGTTGCGGAGCCCCTCGGCGGCGTCGGAGACGCGCTGGATGAGGTCGAAGAAGAGGGTCTGTTCCCCGGCGGAGAGCGGGGCCAGGAAGACCTGGTTCATGCGCGCGGTGCGCACGGTCAGTTTGCGGTGGGTGCGCAGCCCGTCGTCCGTGAGGCGCAGCAGGAAGCGCCGTCCGTCCTGCGGATCGCGCACCTTGTCCAGCAGGGCGCGGCGTCCGAGCCGGCTGATGACCTCCGCGATCGTGGAGCGGTCGAGGCCGACCCGCTCCCCCACCGTGCGCTGGTCCAGGCCGGGCTCGGCGACGAGCGCGTTCAGGACCGCGAACTGGGGCGAGGTGATCTCCTCGGAGACCATCGTGTTCCACAGCAGGTAGTGCGCCTGCTGCAGTCGCCGGGCCAGGTGCCCCGGGTGGGTGGAGAGGTCCACCGCGGCCATGTGCGCTCCTCGGGTCCGGTACGCCCGTGCGACCGCGTCGCATCAAGGTCGTATTCATTGGTGCACTGAACGATACCCGCCCTCACCCTCGACTGTCCCGCCCGCGACCTCGCTTCGAATCGGGTGCTCATCAGGGGTCTTGACGGACCGGAGTCCGGGTGGCAGCGTGTTGCAAACCTCGCAGAATTAATCAGTGCCCTGATTAATTCAGATGCTGGACACTCGGTAGAGATGAGGCTTCACGGATGGACAAGGTGGTCGCCAACGCGCTGGAGGCGGTGGCCGATGTACCGGACGGCGCGACAGTCGCGGTCGGTGGATTCGGCCTCAGCGGTGTACCGAACGTGCTGATCGAGGCTCTCCATGAGCGTGGCGTCCAGGGGCTCGGGGTGGTCTCCAACAACTGCGGCGCCATGGACTCCGGGCTCGCGGTCCTGCTCGCCGCCGGGCGCATCGCCCGTGTCACCGGCTCGTACATCGGCGCGAACAAGGAGTTCGCCCGGCAGTACCTGGCCGGCGAACTGGAGGTCGAGATGATCCCGCAGGGCACGCTGGCCGAGCGGCTGCGCGCGGGCGGCGCCGGGATCCCCGCCTTCTACACACCCGCCGGGGTCGGCACACAGGTCGCCGAGGGCGGACTGCCGTGGCGGTACGACGGCCACGGGGGCGTCACGCTGGCCTCCCCGCCGAAGGAGGTGCGCGAGTTCGACGGCACCCCCTACGTGCTGGAGCACGGCATCCGCACCGACTTCGCCCTGGTCCGGGCCGCGAAGGGCGACCGGCACGGCAACCTCGTCTTCAACAAGTCCTCCCGGAACTTCAACCCGCTCGCCGCGATGGCCGGCCGGGTGACGATCGCCGAGGTGGAGGAACTCGTGGAGCCGGGCGGGATCGATCCGGACGCGGTGCATCTGCCCGGCATCTTCGTACAGCGCGTCGTGGCCCTGACGCCCGAGCAGGCGAACGCCAAGATGATCGAGAAGCGGACGGTCTCGGCGTCCGCGGCGGACGGAACGGTGAGCGAGTAATGGCCTGGAGCAGGGAAGAGATGGCCGCCCGCGCCGCGCGCGAGCTGGCGGACGGCCAGTACGTGAACCTCGGCATCGGCCTGCCGACGCTGATCCCCAACCACCTCCCCGCGGGCGTCGAGGTGGTCCTGGAGTCGGAGAACGGCATCCTGGGCACCGGCCCCTACCCGGCCGAGGACCAGGTCGACCCCGACCTGATCAACGCCGGCAAGGAGACCGTCACGGTCCTGCCGGGGGCCTCATACTTCGACTCCGCGCTGTCGTTCGGGATGATCCGCGGCGGGCACATCGACGTCGCCGTGCTCGGCGCGATGCAGGTCTCGGCCGGCGGAAACCTCGCCAACTGGGCCGTCCCCGGCAAGATGGTCACCGGCATCGGCGGCGCGATGGACCTCGTCCACGGGGCCCGTACGGTCATCGTCGTGATGACCCACACCGCCAAGGACGGCTCGCCCAAGATCCTCCGGGAGTGCGAGCTGCCGCTCACCGGGAAGGCGTGCGTGAACCGGATCATCACCGACCTCGGCGTTCTCGACGTCACCGCCGAGGGTCTGCTGCTGGTGGAGACGGCGCCGGGTGTCACGGTGGAGGAGATCACGGCGAAGACCGCCGCCGAGGTCCGTGTCGCAGAGGAGATCCAGTCGTGAAGGACGTCTACATCGTCGATGCCGTCCGGACGCCGGTCGGCAAGTACGGCGGCTCGCTGGCCGCTGTCCGCCCGGACGACCTGGCGGCCCACGCCATCCGTGAACTCCTCGCCCGGACCCCGGACCTGGACCCGTCACGGATCGAGGACGTCTACTTCGGCAACGCCAACGGCGCGGGCGAGGAGAACCGGAACGTGGGCAGGATGGCCGCCCTCCTCGCCGGGCTGCCCACGTCCGTGCCGGGCGTGACCGTCAACCGGCTGTGCGCCTCCGGGCTCGAAGCCGTCATCCAGGCGGCGCGTGCCATCGCCCTCGGCGACGCCTCGATCGCCCTGGCCGGCGGGGTCGAGTCGATGACCCGCGCCCCCTACGTCCTCCCGAAGAGCGACCGGCCCTTCCCCGCCGGGCACGCCGAGCTGTACTCCACGACCCTCGGCTGGCGCATGGTCAATCCGCGGATGGACCCGCAGTGGACGATCCCGCTCGGCGAATCCGCCGAACTCATCGCCGACAAGCACAAGATCACGCGTGAGCAGCAGGACGGGTTCGCCCTCGCCAGTCACCACAAAGCGGCCCGGGCGCGGGCGGAGGGCCTGTTCGACGCCGAGGTCGCCCCGCTGTCCCTCCCCCGGCGCAAGGGCGACCCGGTCGTGTTCGGCGATGACGAGTGCGTACGCGCCGACGCGTCCCTCGATGCCATGGCCCGGCTGAAGCCGTCCTTCCGCACGGAAGGGGGCACCGTGACCGCCGGCAACGCCTCGCCCCTCAACGACGGCGCCGCCGCCCTGCTGCTGGTCGACGAGGAGGGTCTCGGGGCCACCGGCCGCGAACCCCTCGCCCGGGTCTCCGCGACCGGAGTGTCCGCGATCGACCCGCGGTACTTCGGGCTCGCCCCCGTTCAGGCCGTGAACCGCGCCCTCGCCAAAGCGGGGAAGGGATTTGACGATCTGTCGACTCTGGAGCTGAACGAGGCCTTCGCCGCCCAGGTCCTCGGATGCCTCGCCGAATGGCCCGAGTTCGACCCCGAGATCCTCAACCCCCAGGGCGGCGCCATCGCCCTCGGACACCCCCTCGGCGCCTCCGGTGCCCGGCTCGCCGGCACCGTCGCCCACCAACTCGCCCGCAAGGGCCGCGGAATTGGTGTCGCCACCCTCTGCATCGGCGTGGGCCAGGGCCTCGCCCTCGTCCTCGAACGCTAGGAAGTCGACCATGGCTCTCACTCAGTCGGACATCGACGTCGAGATCAAGGATCTCCAGGACGCCTACGCCAAGGCGGTCGCCGGCGGCGCGCCCGTGCGACACCACCCCGCCCGCGACTACCCCCCGTACCGCAGCTCCCGGCTCCGTCACCCGAAGCAGCCACTGGTCGCCGTGAGCGGCGGCGACCCGGAGACGGTGGAACTGTCGGGACCGGTCTTCGGCGTCACCGACATCACCGAGATCGACAACGACCTCACCCTGCAGCACCGGGGCGAGCCGATCGGGGAGCGGATGACCGTCTCGGGCCGACTGCTCGACCGCGACGGCCGTCCGGTGCGCGGCCAGCTCATCGAGATCTGGCAGGCCAACGCCGCGGGGCGGTACGCCCATCTGCGCGAACAGCACCCGGCACCGCTCGACCCCAACTTCACCGGCGTGGGCCGCACTCTGACGGACGATCAGGGACGCTACGCCTTCACCACGATCAAGCCGGGACCGTACCCGTGGGGCAACCACACCAACGCGTGGCGGCCCGCGCACATCCACTTCTCGGTCTTCGGCACGGCGTTCACGCAGCGGCTGGTGACCCAGATGTACTTCCCGAGCGACCCGCTCTTCCGCTACGACCCGATCCTGCGGTCCGTGACGGACGAAGCGGCCCGCGACCGTCTGATCGCCGCCTACCACCACGATCTCTCGCGGCCCGAGTTCTCCCTGGGCTACGCGTGGGACATCGTCCTCGACGGTCCCTCCGCCACCTGGATCGAGGAAGGACGTTGAGCATGACCGAGCGGCCGCTCCCCACCCCCTCCCACACCATCGGCCCCTTCTACGGCCACGCGCTGCCCTTCCCGGGCGGCGGCGAGATCGCACCCCTGGGCCACCCGGACACGATCACCCTGCACGGCCATGTGCTCGACGGCGCGGGCACACCGATCCCCGACGCACTGCTGGAGTTCTGGCAGGCCGCGCCCGACGGCTCCCTGACGGGCACCCCCGGCTCCCTGCGCCGCGACCCGTCGACGGGCGGCTTTCTCGGCCGCAACGGCGTCGACTTCACGGGCTTCGGCCGCGTCGCCACCGACGCCGACGGGCACTACGCGCTGCGCACCCTGCCGCCGGGGAACGCCGGGCAGCCGTACATCAGCGTGTGCGTGTTCGCACGTGGCCTCACGCACCACCTGTTCACCCGCGCCTATCTGGCCGACGGCACGGACCCGCTGCTCGACGCGCTGCCCGCCGAGCGGCGCGCCACGCTGATCGCGGCCGAGGGCGCGAACCGGACGTACCGTTTCGACATCCGTCTTCAGGGCGAAGGCGAAACGGTCTTCCTGGAGTTCCAGTGACAGCTGCCGACCCCGTCACGTCCGACGCCGGCCTGCTCGCTCCCGGCTCGGCGGGTTCCCCGGCGTCGGCCGCGACGAGCGACACCGCGTATCTGCGGGCCCTGCTCGACGCGGAGGCCGCGCTGACCCGGGCCCAGGCGTCGCTGGGGCTGGTCCCGGCCGAGGCCGCGGCGGCGGTGTCCTCGGCGGCCGAGGCGGCGGACTTCGACGTCGCGTCGATCGCGCTGCGCGCCCGGGGCGGCGGCAACCCGGTGATCCCGCTGGTCGCGGACCTGACGGCCGCAGTCGCCGCGGAGTTCGGCCCGTACGTCCACCGGGGCGCGACGAGCCAGGACATCCTGGACTCGGCCACCATGCTCGTCGCGGCCCGCACCCTGGACCTGGTCCTGGTCGACCTGGACCGCACCGGACGAGCCCTGGCCCGACTGGCGGAGCAGCACCGGGACACCGTGCTGCCGGGCCGTACGCTCACCCAGCACGCGGTGCCGACGACCTTCGGACTGAAGGCGGCGGGGTGGCGGTCACTGGTGCTCGACGCCAGGGACCGGGTGCACGCCGTGCGATCCACCCTGCCCGCCCAACTCGGCGGCGCGGCAGGCACCTTGGCCGCCTTCACCGCCTTCGGCGCGGACGACACCCGGGCCCTGACCGCCGCGTACGCCCGTGAACTGGGCCTGGCCGAGCCCGTGTTGCCCTGGCACACACTGCGCACACCGATCGCGGACCTGGCCGGAGCGCTGGCGTTCACGGCCGGCGCACTGGGCAAGACGGCCGCCGACGTGCTCACCCTGTCCCGCACGGAGATCGCCGAGCTGGCCGAGGGTTCCGGCGGTGGTTCGTCCGCGATGCCGCACAAGGCGAACCCGGTGCGGGCCACCCTCGTGGCCGCCGCGGCCCGGCGCGCGCCCCTGCTCGCGGCCACGCTGTACGGCTCGCTGGCGGCCGAGGACGAGCGGCCGGCCGGGGCCTGGCACGCCGAGTGGGAACCCCTGCGCGATCTGCTCCGCCTGGTCGGCGGGGCGGCCCGGGACGCGGCCGAACTGACGGAGGGACTACGGGTGAACGCGGACGCCATGCGCGAACACCTCGACCTCACCCATGGGTTGATCGTCTCCGAACGGCTCGCCGCCGAACTCTCCCCGGTTCTCGGCCGGGCACGCGCCAAGGAACTGCTGACGCGAGCCGCCGGGCGGGCCGTCACCGAGCGGCGGCCCCTCGCGGACATGCTCGGGGAGGAGCCCGACCTGAAGGATCTGCCGGGCGTCGACCTCGCGGACCTCACCGATCCCATGTGCTACACGGGCTCCGCCGGAGTCCTCACCGACCGTGCTCTGGAGCGACGTTGACCGTGAAACTGCTCAACCACCGCACCGAGGGATCGGCCACCGCTCCCCCGCTGCTCCTCGGACCCTCGCTCGGGACGTCGTACGCCCTGTGGGACAAGGTCGCGCCCGAACTGTCCGTCACCCACCGGGTGGTGCGCTGGGACCTTCCCGGGCACGGCGGCTCACCGGCCGGCCTGATCGGGCCGGGGGCGACGGTCGCCGACCTGGCCGCGCTGGTGCTGGAACTGGCCGACTCGCTGGGCATCGAGCGGTGCTCGTACGCCGGTGTGTCGCTGGGCGGCGCGGTGGGGCTGCATCTGGCGGTCCACCACCCGGAACGGCTCTCGTCGCTCGCCGTCATCTGTTCCTCGGCCCACTTCAACGGGTCGAAGCCGTGGGAGGAGCGGGCCGAGCTGGTGCGCCGCGAAGGCCTCGCGCCGATCGCCGCGACCGCCGACACCCGGTGGTTCACCGCCGGTTTCACCGTTCCGGAGCTGGTCGAGGACCTCCGGGGCGCCGACGCGGAGGCGTACGCGGCCTGCTGTGACGCCCTGGCCGCGTTCGACATCCGGGACCGGCTGGCGTCGATCACCGTACCGACGCTGCTGATCGCCGGGCGCGAGGACCCCGCGACGCCGCCCGCGCATCTGCGGGAGATCGCGGACGCGGTGCAGGGCGCGGCGCTCGTCGAGATCCCGGGGGCCTCGCACCTGGCGCCCGCCCAGTGTCCGGAGGCCGTGCTGACGGCCCTGCGGGCGCACCTCTCGGCGGGAGGCGCCCGGCGCGGCATGGAGGTGCGCCGTCAGGTTCTCGGTGACGAGCACGTGGACCGTGCGCAGGCGCGCCAGAGCCCGTTCACGGCCCGCTTCCAGGACTTCATCTCGCGCTACGCCTGGGGCGAGATCTGGACCGACACGACGCTGACGCGCCGCGAACGCAGCATGATCACACTGACGGCGCTGGTGGCGCACGGCCACTACGACGAGCTGGCGATGCATGTCCGCGCGGCGCGGCGCAACGGGCTCACGCCCGAGGAGATCGGCGCGGTGCTGTTGCAGACAGCGGTCTACTGCGGTGTCCCGGCCGCCAATTCGGCGTTCGCGGTGGCCCAGCGGATACTGGCGGAAGAGATCACTGACAACCGCAACAACCCTGACAACCCTGACAACCCTGACAACCCAGCGGGCACGGAGGGCGACTCCCCCTCGGGCTGACCCCGAGGGGCACGGGAGAGGGACCGCGTCAGTGGCTCCCGGGCCGGCCCGCGCAGGCTGGTGCCGCGGCCGCCGCCCGGCCGGGAGGCCGCGGCGGGCTACAGACCGGCCAGCGCCAGCTCCGCTTTCGTCACCAGCCCGTCCGCGCCGCTGCTACGGGCAAGTGTCAGTCCCTTGTTGAGTTCCGTCACGGAGCGGGACACGATGCCGTACTCGATGCGGGCCGCCGCGTGTTCGTACTGGCAGGGAGAGGCTTCCAGATAGGTGACCGCCTGGGCTGCCAGCCGGACCGCCCGCTGGCCGGTCTCGAGGGCCGCGGCGCAGCGGAGCGCTTCGCCGATCGCCGTGTCGGTGCCGAACCGTTCGGCCTGACGACGGGCGTCACTCGCCAGGGCGGCGGCGCGTGACGGATCCTCGGTGGCGAGCGCCTTGGCGAGATCGACGGCCCAGGGCGCGAGCACGGTGTTGTGATGACCGCGGGCGCCGGCGGCCTTCTCCGCCGCCTCCAGTTCGTTGACGGCCTCCTTCGTGCGGCCGAGGGTCAGCAGCAGGCGGCCGCGCACGGAGCGGGTGTCGGGAAGAACGATCGTGGAGGGGTACGGAGGTGCGAAGCCGTAGCGCTCCGCGATGTCCGCGGCCTCCTGGACGTGCCCGCGGGCCAGCAGGGTGTCGATGAGCCCGCAGGTCGCCGACCAGTACAGGGGCAGCCCGCGTCCGACGCGCTCCGCGAGGCGCAGCGATTCGCGCTGGTAGTGCTCCGCGTCGGCGAGGCGGCCCCGTCTGCGGTGGGCGAGTCCGAGGTAGGCGTTGGCCAGGGAGAGATGGCCGCCGCTCCAGCCCGCCTTCACATAGGCGTGCAGGGCCTCATTGAACAGACTCTCGGCCCGGTCGAGCCGGTCGGCGTAGGCGTACGCGCTGCCCAGCATGAGGAGGAGTTCGACGCCCCACTCGGTGTCGGTCCAGCCGAGTCCGGGAGCCAGGCGGCCGTTGACGAGGGCGCGGTCGCAGAGTTCCACGACCTCCTCGGCGTTCTCGCCGCGGGTCATCGCGTCGAAGCCGCGCAGTATGAGGAGCGCGCGCTCGGAGTTGTCACGCCCGGTACAGGTCGTGACGAGTTCCGCGAGGCCGCTGGAGTGTCCCGAGCGTTCCTCGCCCGCGTGGATGCCCTCCCACATGTAGTGCACGGCTTGGAGCCGCATCCGGGCCGGTCCCGGCTCGAGCCGTTCCAGCTCCTCGTCGACCGTACGGACGGCTTCGTCGAGCTGGTTGTTGTGGAGCAGGGCCTGGGAGAGCCGGAAGACGGCGTCCACGCGCATGGTGTCTTCGAGGCCGGGCCGTTCTAGCGCGGCACGCAGATGGCCGATGGTCGTGGACGGCGCGGTCAGGAGCGTGGCACAGCCCAACTCGTAGAGCACGCGCGCGTGCACCTCGGGAAGCGGTGGTTCCTTCAGCGCGCGCTCCAGGCAGCGCCGGGCGGCGTCGGGGGCGCCGACGGCGAGGTGTTCGCGGGCGGCCTCGCGCATCTGGTCGACGAGCTCGGGATCGTCGTCCGGATGCACCTCGAGGAGGTGGCGGGAGGCAGCGGCCGCACCGCGTCCGGACTCGGTGACCGCCCAGGCGGCCTGACCGTGCATCGCCGTGCGCAGGGCGTCCGGGATCGAGCGGTAGACCGCCGTCGCGATCAGCGGGTGCACGAACTCCAGGTCGCCGTCCGGCCCGTGGCCGCTCGCGGGCCCGGCCGTGGTCAGGATGCGGGCCGCGCCCAGGAGTTCGGCACAGCGGTTGGCCTCGTCGTCCGGCATTCCCGCGAGTTGGGCGGCGAGGTCGAGGGAGATCCCGGTGCCGAGGATGGCGGCCGCCCAGGCGAACCGGGTGGCGTCGATGCCGAGTCCTTCGAGGCGGGCGACGAGTCCGCGGCCTCGGGCCGAGCGGTTCAGGTCGCGCAGCTCGGCGGCCGAGCCCTCGGTCGGATCCAGCTCGCTGTCCTGGACCTTGGCGAGCAGTTCGACTGTCTCGTACGGGTTGCCGCCGGTGACCGCCCACACCTCGCGGCAGAACGGCGCGTCGGCGTGCTCGCCGAGCGTGGCCCGGGTGAGCCCCTCGGCCGCGGCCGGGGTCAGCGCGCTCAGGGGAGAGACCGGACGGGCCCCGGCGGCCACGGCGTCGAGCAGCCGGGCGCTCTCGCCACTGACCCCGCCGGGCCTGCGGGCGACCACGACGAGGACGGACAGGTCGTCGAGGCGCTCGGTGAACGCGGCGAGCCAGCGCAGGGTCTCCTGGTCGGCCCAGTGCGCGTCGTCGATGAGCAGCACGAGAGGCCATTCCCGCTTGGCGAGCCGCCGCACCGCGGCGACCAGGCCGTCGCAGACGCCCTGCGGGTCGGGCTGCCGGTCACCCGGTTCAGCTATACCGAGGGCGGGGCCGGCGATGTCGTACCAGTCGCCCAGGTACTCGCGCGCCTCCTCCGGGAGCAGCGAGACGAGGGCGGGCTGGAGCAACTGCCGTACGACGTTGAAGGGGACGGACGTGACGGTCTCGCCGCCGCGTGCCGACCACACCGCACAGCCGTTGCTCTCCGCGATCCGGCGCGCCTCGGCGAGGAGAGCGGTCTTGCCGAGCCCCGCCTCGCCGCTGACCGTCAGCAGGCTGCCCGAGGTCGCGGAGTCCGCGCGCAGCGCGGCGATCGCCTCCTCGAAGGTTGCGATCTCCTCATCGCGCTCCCACAGGGAAGCCGAGGCGACCGCTCCGGGCCGTACCTCCGTCATCCCGCTACCTCCCCAGGTCGCCCAAACGACGTAACTGCAATGAGCCTAGCCTCCCGGAAGCCACAGTGGACGTGGGACCGGGCAGCAGTTGCCGAGACGAGTGACGGTGACGGCGCGGAGGCGACGCCCCCGGTCGTCCACCAGCCCCCGTGAAAGTTATGGGCCGTCAAAAGTGCACAACCCAAAGGCAACTGTCACCATCAGTCCCCCTGTGTGCCGGGACGGTCCGGCTCACCGCACGCCCCGGGAGTAACCGGCATGAGCGCCCCCGCGCACGACTCCGACCTGCGCGCCCTCCGGTCCGGGCCCTCCCGCGGGGCCCCGCTCGCCGGCTCCGCGGGCGACTTCGTCGAGCGGTACGAGTTCGGCGTCCGCGGCTGTTTCGCCGCGATCGTCGCGGCCCGTTCCTTCACGCCGGAGGGCGGCGGCGAGGCCGAGACGCCGCTGACGACATAGGCGTCCTTCGCACTCGCGTTCTTCATCCGTCCGGTAGGGCCCGCGCTGATCGGCGACCGCGTCGGACGGCCGCCACGCCGGACGGCGGCCGGTCCTGATCACGGTCATTGTCCAGAGGTCGGCTACGGCCACGCTGATCGGTGACCTGCCGACGTACGCCACCCGTCGGCCCCCGGGCCGTCTCCCCTTCCGGGGGAGCCCCTGGCAGCCCCGGCGGGCTTCGGGCAAGCCCTGTCGCCCTCTCCTGGGATCCGCGCGGCAGGTCCCGGAACGGCTTCAGGGGGAACCCTCTCATCCGCCTTTCACCCTGGGCTCATACGGTGGACCCATGACGCAGGTGACTCCCCCCGGCTGGTATCCCGATCCCGGGCAGACAAGTGACGCTCCCGCCACCGAGCGCTGGTGGGACGGTAAGGCATGGACGGACCAGACCCGCCCCGTCGGGCCGGCCGCCGCATGGGGTCCCCCGGCGCACCCGCCGGCCGTCGGACCGTATCCGGCGCTCGCCCCGGGTGGCCCGCGGCGCGGGCTGCGCATGGGCATAGCGGTCGCCGCGGCGATCGCCGTCCTCGCGGGCATCGGCGGCGTTGTGTACGCGCTGACCAAGGACGACGGCGGAGGCGGCAGCGCGGCCTCCCAGGGCCCCGGCGGGTCGAACGGCCAGGGCGGGCCGGGCGGACCCGGCGGGGGGCAGGACGGCTCGGGCGGTCCGAGCGGTGCTCCGGGGGACTCCGGCGGCTCCGGTGGGTTCGGCGGGCAGACGCCGGCGCCCGGCGAGTCGGGTCAGCCGCAGACCGAGGACGGCTACGCCACGGACCCCTACAACGGCATCAGCATCCCGGTACCGGACGGCTGGACCGGCCAGAGCGGCACGGGCAGCGCGGTGGTCTCCACCAAGGACACCTACCCGTGCCCCGGCGACACCTCGCAGAAGTGTCAGCGCGGCGGCGCCTACTCGGCCCCGGCGAAGGCACAGGGAATCAAGTCCACGACGGCGGAGGCGGCGGCCAAGGAGGACATCGCCAAGAACGCCACCGAGTCGTACGGCAAGGGCTACGGCTCGATCACCTCGCACAAGCAGCTCGCCTCGAAGGCGGTCACGGTGGCCGGCGAGAAGGGCTATCTGGTCCGCTGGAAGGTGGCGACGAGCAAGGGCGACGACGGGTACGTCGAATCGCTCGTCTTCCCGTCCCCCGCCGACTCCACCTCGCTCGTCGTCGTCCGCTTCGGCGTCGACATCAGCTCCAAGGCTCCCGAGCAGTCGATGATCGACACGATCACCAAGGGCATCAAGGTGGCGGGCGGGACCGGCGGCAACGGGCAGAACGTCTGACGGCTGTCGTTCGACATGGATCGGCCGGGTGGGGCTCCCCTCCGCTCAAGGGGAACCCCACCCGGCCGGTGGGTGCGCGCCGCCCCCGTCCCCACGGTGCGGCGCATTACAGGTCGACGTCCGTCATCCCGCGGACGGCGGCCTGAGTCTCAGGTGAGGCCGAGCGTCGGCAGCACGACCGCCTCCACGAACCGTGTGAGATACGCCGCGTCCGCGTACTGGCCGTCCAGGAGAGGACGGACCCGCAGGACGCCGAGCATCTGCGCCGGAATGAACTCCAGAGCCGGGTGGTCGGCGGCGACCTCGCCGCGCTCGACGCCACGGCTGATCATCTGCCGCAGCTCGGCGACCTCGGGTTCGACGAGCGCGTCGCGGAGCGCCTGCTGGAGCTCCTTGTCCTGCATCACGGCGTTGCCGAGGCCCTGCAGCAGCTGCGTACTGTCCCGGGCCGACCACTCGCCCGCGGCCCTGGCCGCCGCCCGCAGGTCCCCGGCGAGCGAGCCGGTGTCGATCCCCGTGAACCGCGGACAGCGGTTGTTGCGCAGCGCGGCGGCCACGAACTGCGGCTTCGTCCTCCACTGACGGTAGAGCGTGGACTTGCTGCACCGCGTGCTCGCGGCGACGCCCTCCATCGTGAGCGCTTCGTAGCCGCACTCCCGGATCTGCTCCAGCACGGCGTCGTAGAACTCCTGCTCACGCTCGGGCGTGATCTTGGAGCGGCGCGAGGCGACGACCGTCTCCGGTCCGTCCGCGGCCTGCGACGTCATGGCGCTTCTCCTCGCTGATCCGGCTGCTGTCGGTGCGGTCTTGCACCCACTCTAATCGATACGTCAGTGTACCGGTACGCCTCCGTATCGGTACACTCCCGTATCGGTACACCGCCGTATCGGTACACTCCCGTATCGGTACACTGCCGTATCGATGAGCCTCGGACAGGATCCACTCCTCCCGCACACGGAGGTCGAGTGGATCCTGTCCTGGGCTCACCGCGCACCACCTCACACCAGACCGTCAGCAAGGGGGCCGGGGATGGATTCCCGAACCGAGCCTGCAGATTCCGCATCCGAGTCCGCATCAGAACCGGAGCCGCCCGACGCGGCCATACCCGCGGCCGCGTCACGCGACGCGGCCGCGAGGGCGCACCCGCGTCAGGGACCCCACGACACCGCGGTGCGGCCACCGCTCCTGCGGGAGCTGCTGCTCGTCGTCGGCCTCTTCGTCGTCTACAAGGCCGGGCGCCTGCTGGCCACCGGCCACACCGACGAGGCCTTCGCCGACGCGCACCGCGTGTGGGACTGGGAACGCTTCCTGCACCTGCCTGGCGAGGGCGCCGTCCAGACCACGCTGCTGCACAGTGACGCACTCGTGCACATCGCGAACACGTACTACGCGGCTGTCCACTTCCCGGCCACCGCGGCCTTCCTGGTCTGGCTCTATCTGCGGCGCCCCGCGCACTATGTGTGGGCCCGCCGGGTCCTGGCCCTGGTCACCGCCGCCGCCCTGGTCGGGCACCTCACCTTCCCGCTCGCACCGCCGCGGCTCCTCGGCGAGGCGGGTCTCGTCGACACCGGGCAGGTGTACGGGCCCACGGTGTACGGGGCGCACCCGGCGACCGACGCGATGGCGAACCAGTTCGCGGCGATGCCGTCGCTGCACTTCGGCTGGGCGCTGATGGTCGCGATCGGCCTGATCGCGGCGACCCGGTCGCGCCTGCGGCTGCTGTGGCTGCTGCATCCGCTGCTCACCCTGGTGGTGATCGTCGGCACCGCGAACCACTACTGGCTCGACGCGATCGTCGCGACCGCGCTGCTCTGCATCGCCCTCGCCGTGGTCCCCCCGCCGCGCCGGACGGCGACGACCGCGGGGCGGCGCCCGGAGCGCGAGCGCGCCGACTTCCCCGTACGGGAACTGCCCGAGCTCGTGGGAGCGGGGCGATGAACCCGACCCTCGCCGCCGTCGTCCTGTCCCTCTTCTCCGCCGTCGCGTACGCGGCCGCGGCCGTCGCCCAGGAGCGGCTCGCCGCCCGGTCGGCCGGCGCGGGCACGCTGCGCCTGCTGGCCACCAGCTCCTGGTGGTGGTCGGTGACACTGAACGCCTCGGCCGCACTGCTGCACGTCGCGGCTCTCAAGTACGGGACGCTCACACTCGTCCAGCCGCTCGGGGCGCTCACGCTCGTGGCGGCGGTGCCGCTGGGCGCGCGGGTCGCCGGACGGCGGGTCAGCGCGGTCGAGTGGCGCGGTACGGCGCTCACGCTCATCGGCCTCGCCGCGCTGCTCGTCACGGCGTCCGGGCCCGCGCCCGACGAAGTGCTCAGCCTGCCGCAGGCGTTGGCCGTCGCCGGTACGACCGCCGTGGTCATCGGCGCTCTGGCGCGTGGCGCGCGGCCGGGCCTTCGGCACGCGACGGCCTCCGGGTTCGCCTCGGGTGTGGCTTCGGCTCTCACCCAGACGGTGACGGTGGCCGCGACCGACCGTTCGGACGCGCCGCTGAGCGCCCAAGTGGTCGTGGTGGCACTGCTCGTGGCGGTCTTCGCGGCCGGCGGACTGCTGCTGTCGCAGACCGCGTATCAGGGCGGACTCGGTGCTCCGCTGGCCGTCGTGACCCTCGCCAACCCGCTGGCCGCGGCGGTGATCGGGCTGTCCCTGCTCGGCGAACGCCTCCAGGGCGGGGCGGCGGGCATCCTGCTCGCGCTCACCGGGGCGTCGATCGCCGGATGGGGCGTGGTGACGCTGTCCCGCTCGGCGCCCGAACCGGCCGCGGCTCCGACGGACGTCCTGGTGGACGACGAGCACCCGGTCGCCGCGGTGCTGGCGCTGGAGCCGAGATCGGCGTCGTACGAACGCTCGCTGCTGCCCCAGCCGCCCAACTCGGGCCACCTCACGTCCCTGTAGGAACAGGCTCGGGTCATTGCGAGGAGCGGGCAGACTCACGTGACCGCGGGGAACGGGCGCGAGCGGCGGATTCCGGGACACAGACGTGAAGGGGGGGTTGGGGGGGGGGCCCCAACCCCCATCCGCCCAAACCGGGGGTCAGCCCCCCCCCCCGGGGTCCAG